>JACPMS010000035.1 GCA_016185875.1 Candidatus Woesearchaeota archaeon
ACCCGCTATTTTGATGACTTCAACTAGTCAATGTATTTCAGGAAGAATGTTTTATTTATAAAGCTTTCTTTCAGCCAATTGAAGGTATTTTTTCTGCCTCAGCATTATGACAGAAACCCCTTTCCTTAGCAGCTCTTGTTTTAGTTTGATGTCTTGAGTTGCTATTATGTCGTCTTCATTTGCGTCATTCAAGATTAAGCCATCCACATCTTTTTCATTGGATTTTATTATTCCAATATTTTTCAGTTTTATCAATTTTAATGCGAATTGGGCTGCTTTTTTGTTTATGCCTCTTTGATTCTGCATTATTTTTTCAAGCTCATTGATTGACTCTTCAAAAATAAACAGCTTATAATTGAAATCACATATCCTGCTGAACTCCGAGAATATGTCTACCCTGAATTTGTAGGGAATTATCAGAAAATTAGTGTCAATGATTATTCTTTTCATTGTAAGACAAGATTAAGGCATTGATATAAATATTTCTATTTGTTGCCTTAGAAAATTATTTAAACCATAAAAATAAGATTGATTCCATGATAAAGAAGATTAAAGGCAAATACGTGGTTTTGTCAGAAACCACTGGAAGAAAGTTCGGCACTTATAAAACAAAGAAAGAAGCAGAAAAACGGCTTAGGCAGGTTGAATTCTTCAAGCGCCTCAAGTCAAGCCCTCGGCTGCGCACAAGGCTGAAGAAGAAATTCCTGCTGAGGAAATAGGAAAAGGCATTTCCTGTTCAAAAACGTTTTTAAACAGGCAAAATTGCATTTCTAAGAATGAAAGGCCTTATTGTTACTTCCAAGGGCTTGGAGGAGACAGCACGCATTGACGTCAAGGAGTTGATAAATGCGGACTGCAAAATCGAAGAGGGCTGCGCAATTTTCGATTTTGAGGATTTTGAGGATTTATGCCTGCTGTGCTACAAGTGCCAATCTGCCGATAGGGTATTGTATTTAATAGGCAGTTTTGAATTTAGGGATTTCTTTCAGGACTTTGAGGAATTTATTGGCAAAATCAGTTTTGACGAATGGCTCAGCACCCACAAGCAATTCAAAATTGAATGCATAAGGCTGGGAACGCATGACTTCAAAAGCGTGGATGTTGAATCAAAAGCTGCCAATCTTCTAATAAAAAAATCAAAAGATAAGATTAAGGTTGATAAAAAGGGCTATGAAATTATTTTTTTCGTGTATGTTTTTGGCAGCAGATGCTATTTTGGCATAGATTTTGCGGGGTTCGAGCTTAACAAGAGGGGCTACAAGATTTATCTTCATCCAAGCTCGCTGAGAGGCACCATTGCTTATGCCTTGGTCAGGGAAAGCGGGTTTGGGAAAACTGATGTAATGCTTGACCCCTTTTCAAGGGACGGCATCATTCCAATAGAATCTGCATTTTATGCATGCGGCTTTCCGTATAATTATTATAAAAAGGACAAGTTTGCTTTTTTAAAGTTAAAGCTGGGAATTGATTTTGATAAATTTTTTAAGAATACGGATAAAAAGATAGGAAAATCTAGAGCCAAGATTTACAGTTTTGATCATTTGTTTAAGTATGTGAACTATTCAAGAAAAAATGCAAAAATTGCCGGAGTTGACAAGGAAATCAGCTTCAGCAGAACAGAATTGGAATCGCTTGATGTGAAGTTCAAGGAAAAAACAATTGACGGTATAATAGCAAACCCGCCGACATCTAAAAACGCCGACCTGGACAAGATATACAATGAGTTTTTTTACCAGAGTGCATACATATTAAAGGACAATGGCTCCATTGCGATAATCTCAAGGATTCCTGATTTTGTGAAGAAGCATGCTGCAAAGCACAATTTTGTCGTTGCAAAGGAAAAAGATTTATGGAGCGGCGAGCAGCTATTAAGCATTTTAATCTTTAAAAAGAAAACTATATAAATACTATATTCAACTGGTTTACACAGAGAATAATGGAAAAAAAGAGGCGCACAAGCATTTTTGAGAAGATGCTCTTGGTTGTTGGGTTTTTAGTTCTTATTATAGGCTATTTCTTCATAAACAGGGTTTTTATTGCAGAGGGCTACAAGGTAAGCTGGGGGTTTTTGCAGACTGTTTTCCTGTGGCTTTTGATGGTTATCTTTATCATACTGCTTGCCATAGGCGAGGACATAAAGGAGGGCATTTTGCTTGAGCAGCTTGACGAGATAAAGAAGCTTAAAGAGGCATTTTTAAAGAGGAAAAACAGATAATTTTATATATTCACTTTCTATACTATAATAGGCAGGGTTAGTACTTAGCTACGGTGTTTTATTACACTGAGGAAAGTCCACCCACTATGTTGGCGCGGGCATTATATAATGTTCGCTTACAGCAAAAAAGCCACTCACGGAAGTGAGCTCTAGCAATAGAGGGCAACCACTCAGAAACGAGACCGCTTGCAAAGAGGATGATATCTGCGAGTGCATTCGCGAGAATGCTCAGCTAACCAATTGACGTTTTTGCAAGCATGGGTGAAACGGTGAGCCCTGGCTGGTGCAAGTCTTGCTTAAGACGCTTAGTTTAATGCTAAGACAGGCTATCGCAAGTTTTTACTTGCATTAAGGGCCTGACAAAAAGTGGCTTATTCAGCCCTGCCTTTAATATTTTTAACAATAATAATCAGTATTAAATAGACAAAATGGCGCAAGACAGGATATCTATGCCAAGCGGGATGGGCGGCTTGGTAAGATACTTTGACGAGTACAAAAGCAAAATCAAGTTCAAGCCCGGGCACATCATTGTGCTTTGTGTTGTTATAATCGTGATTATGATATTTCTTTATTCTTATGGCAACAGATTGCTTGGGATAGGGTGAGCTGATGTTACCCGGAATGAATCCAAGAGAAATGCAGAAAGCTATGAAAAGGCTTGGCATAAGGCAGGAAGAGATTGAGGCAGAGCTTGTGATAATAAAAACAAGCAATAAGGATTTAGTCATCAATAACCCTCATGTCAGCAAAGTCAATATGATGGGCCAGGAGACATTCCAGGTTGTTGGGGATGTTGTTGAAGTTGACAAAAATCGAGTGGCTGAGATAAATGAAGATGATATTTTAACAGTCATGGAGCAGACAAGCTGCACAAAACAAGAGGCTTCAGGCGCTTTGGAAGAAAGCAATGGGAATCTGGCAGAAGCCATACTAAGGTTACAAAACAGGTAATTCTATTGATGCTGCATGAAAGAGTCCTACGATCTGGCAGTTCAGGAATTGAAGAGAGTTGACCATTTATTCTGGGTAAGCCTGAAATACACCAGAACAGTCGATGTCATCAAGCACGTCATTGACAGGCTGATAAGCTGCATTGGCTATGGGCTTGAAGCATTGCTGAAATATGCAAAGGAAAAAAAGCTTATGACAAGCCTGCCAACAAACGCCGGCTTGAGGTGCGATGTGCTGAAAAGGACATTTCCAGACAATCTTGAATTGATTGAATATGTTAATTTCTATCTAAGGCTGAGAAAATTAAGCAAGGCTGAGTACACAAAAAGGGAGGAATTCAGGAGGCATGTAACAATGACTGCAACAATAGACAAAGGGGAAGTTGTTGAGGTGAATATCGATTCGCTGAAGCAGGATTACGAGAAAACGAGAAATTTCCTCGCTTTTGTCAAAAAAGTCATTAATGAAGAGAAGGAAGAGTATTAAAAAGTTTGAGATGATTATTTGGTAAGTTTATGTGGTGTCTTATTATTCTACGAAAGTTCAAAGAAGAGAAAAGGGTTTTTTAATTTCTTAGGCAAACTTTTAATTCACAAAATTCTATCCTCTTAAACATCACTAACCAACATACTCTCGTAGCTGAGCAAGAAGAGTCTTAGCGTAAGGATGTAGTTGTACTTCGCGTGCTGAACTCAAATATTCTAATTCATCTACAATACTCACACACAAAGAATTCCTAACGTTATTAATTCCATTCTTTGAGTTATACCTGTTGGTGTTGCACTTTGAGCCATTTTTAATCATTCTTGGGAATACATTCCTCTTTATAAACCTTTTCCATGTGAGTATCACAAAGTGATGAATCAAGTTAGATTAAAGGGCGGTGGGTGGAGACAGCAGGGCTGGAATATTAAATTTTTGTAATTAATGGTACTTTTACACAAAAAACATCAACTTTTGGAAGAAAAAGCCTTAAACTTTTTCAAAAACAAAAATAATAAAAAGGGTTAAGCTTTAAAATGGATTGAATGCAAAATTTAATTGAAAGGCTCGAAAAAAGAGGCTGGAAAAAAAGAGAGATTATCAAAGCAGTCAGCATCATACATGATGCAAAAAAGGACAAGACAAAAGATAACCTGTTTCTTGAAAAGAGAGTGTACTGGATTCTGCTTGTTATTATTGTAGCTGCAAATTTTGCGGTTTCAGTTGCGCTTATTCCTGTGCTGATGGCTTTGAAAGGGGCATTTCTTTATTTTGTAGTTATAACCTTTGGCATTGTTTTTGGATTATTGTTTGAGCTTGTGATTAGGAGCGTGGAGCATCTTGAAAAGAGACACCATGCAATCTTAGCGTTTTTAATTCCGCTGGCTGCAGTAATTAATGTTTTTGTCATATCAAACATATCAAATAGTTTAACTAAAACTCTGAATTTGACAAACTCGCATGACTCAATAGTTGTTGCTGTGGTCTATGCCGCTTCTTTTGTTTTGCCGTATATAATTTACAGGTTTGTTTTGAAGATTGAGTATTATGTAAAAGAATAATTTATTTTTTCTTAAAGTCCAAGGAGCAGGAATTTATGCAGAATCTTTTTCCAGTTGGAGTTGGCCCGTCGTCAAAAACATGCCCAAGATGGCTTCCGCATTTCTTGCACAGCACCTCTGCCCTTACCATGCCATGCGAAAAATCTTTTTTCAGCTCTACATTTTCCCTGTTCATCGGCTTGTCAAAGCTTGGCCATCCTGTCCCGGAGTCAAATTTTGTGTCTGAAGCAAATAATTCAGCACCGCAGGCAGCGCAGGTGTATGCACCCTCGTCCTTGTTGTGAAGAAGTTTTCCAGTGAAAGGCATTTCTGTTCCTTTTTCCCTTAAGATATGATATTGTTCTGGAGTAAGCTTCTTTTTCCACTCTTCCTCTGATTTTGGGATTTGCTGTTTCATTTTAAAAAGGGCGGCAAGGGAGATTTTCGTCAACCTCTTAACATCGTTCCGCGTGGTTTTAACCACGCATTGCATGGTTTTCCAGTCGAATGCGAGTGAGCTCGTTGCGAACTCGCTCACATCTCACTGCTTTTTTCAAAAGGTTGTATCGAACTCCCGCCAGGCGGGCCACAGCCGCCTATTCTGCCATTAAACTATTGCCGGATTTAAATCTTAATGTATAGGGTCATGACATATGTCACGGTCTTGCACAGGATTTAAATCTTAATAAAATTTATAAACGTTAAGCTATATCGCTTATAAGCTTTTTGAGGCAACCTGGGAGGCGATGCATACTTCGGTGTGTGTTGCTTACAAGAATCTTCGGATTCCAAAATCCAGGCCTAGGCAAAAAGCAAAAAAGAGCAACCTTTTTAAATAGCTGTAACATCCCTTTTTCAACAGCCCGAGTTCGACAAGAGCGTTTTTAGGGTTAGCGAATATTTTTCGTTAATTATCCTACATTCTCGGTGCTATTTTTATCCGTAATGTAATAAATTGGCGAGGCGGAGCGATATGACGAAAAAGCGACGCCGAGCACAAGATTTTGTCGCGAAGCGACGGATTGAAAATATTATATAAAGACTTAAAACAAACAATCAAAAATGCCAGAAGAGCAAAAGCAGGAACTGAAGTATTTTGTAAGGATTGCAAACACGGATTTGGATGGGAATAAGCCTATTGCGCATGCCTTGACAAAAATAAAAGGCATTAGTTTCATGTTTTCCAATGTGGTATTGGGAGTTGCAGGCATTGAAAAAGCAAAAAAGACGGGCTACTTGACGGATAACGAAGCGGCAAGGATTGATGGCGTCCTAAAAGAGCCTTCAAAATTCAATATTCCATCGTGGCTATTCAACAGGAAAAGGGATCCTGAAGACAACATAGACAGGCACCTGACTGGCTCAATTCTAGCTTTCACTCATGACAACGACATAAAGATGATGAAAAAGATAAAGTCTTACAAGGGGATAAGGCATTCCCTTGGATTGCCTGTCAGGGGCCAAAGGACGAAATCAAACTTCAGGAAAAACAAGGGAAAGGTTATGGGAGTAAAGAAAAAGGAAGGTACAAAGGCAGGAAAAGTGTAGGCAAAAATGGGAGATCCAAAAAAACAAAGAAAGAAATTTTCAAAGCCGAGCCATCCATGGCAGAAAGAAAGGATAGATGCAGAAAAGGGAATACTAAAGCAGTACGGGCTTAGAAGAAAGTACGAAGTCTGGAAAATGGACTCTATGCTGAAAAAAGTTCTTCACAGGGCAAAAACCATTATTGGCGAAAGAACTTCGCAGTCAGAACTGGAAGAGAAGCAGTTGCTAGGCAGGCTGTGCTTGCTGGGCTTGTTAAAAAAAAACTCAAAAGTTGAGGATGTTTTAAACCTTAAATTAAAAGATATTTTGGAAAGAAGGCTTCAGACTTTGGTTTGCAGGAGAAACATGGCAAAGACAATGCTTCAGGCAAGGCAGTTCATCACGCATGAATGCATAGCCATAGGCTCGAAGAAGATAACAACCC
>JACPMS010000028.1 GCA_016185875.1 Candidatus Woesearchaeota archaeon
AGGCGAGCATGCCCACATCAGGTGCAGAACTATTATTGAAGTCTTAGGCAAGCCAAAGGAGCATGTGGAGAATGCAATAAAAGAGTATATCGAGCACATCAAGGAGGATTCTGAGCTTGTTATTCTAAATGAGGAATATTCAGAGGCAAATGAGCAGGGCAAGCTATGGAGCAAGTTTGTTGAGTTGGATTTGGTGATAAAAGGCACAAAGAAACTGATCAGCTTCTGCTTTGAATACATGCCGTCTTCAATTGAAGTTGTAAAGCCGGAGCACCTGATAATGACAAACCCCGAGCTTTCTAATTTTTTAAATGACTTGCAGGCAAGATTGCACAGTGTTGATATGATTGTAAAGCAATTAAAAACAGAAAATGATTTTCTAAAGCACAATATGAATGCGATACTGCACAATGCAATAATGATATGCCTGAAGGTAAGCAAGCTTAATTTAGGGCAGCTTTCCCAAATCACAGGCATTGACAAAAAAGAGCTTGAAATCTTTGTTGAAAAGCTGCTTAAGGAAAACAAGATTAAAAAAGAGAATGAGTTGTACAGCCTGGCATGATGGCAGAAATAAAGAAACCAAGCGTGAAAAGCAAGGCTGAAGCAGTTTTATTTTCTACAGGGCATAGGATAAGCCTGGATGAAATAAGCAGGCGGGCATAGGATAAGCCTGGATGAAATAAGCAGGCTATGCCGCTCAAGAAAAGAGGAAGTGCTTGCTGCGCTTAAGGAACTGCAAAAAGAGTACGATGACAAGCAGTCATCGCTGATGCTTGCTGAGGAAGGCGACTTTTGGAAGTTTACCGTTCGTGACCATTTCATACCTATGGTAAGAAAAATTGTCACAGAGACAGAGCTGACAAAAACAGTGCTTGAGACGCTTGCTGTTATAGCATTTAAGTACCCGATTTTGCAGTCAGACTTGATCAAGCTGAGGACAAACAAGGCTTACGATCATCTTATGGAGCTTGAGAAATCCGGATATATATCAAGGCAAAAGCACGGAAGGACAAATCTGATAAAATTGACTGAAAAATTCTTCAAGTATTTTGACCTGACTGAAGGAAAGCTTAAAGACCAATTCAAGGATTTTGAGAGCATAGCAAAGGCAATCAAGGAAAAAGAAGAGGATGTTGAAAAAATAAAGGATGAGCAGAAGAAAAGAGCTGAGGATTTAAAGAAAGAAGACGAAAAAATAAGGAAAGAGATTGAAACTTTGGATGAGACTGAAGAAGAATTTGAAGTTCCTTTGGAAACTTATGAAGCAAAGCCAAAAGAAATAATTTCCCAGGAGTTTGAGCAAGAAGGAAGCTTGATTGTTGAAAAAGAAAAAATTGGCGATATGGAAGTTGTTGAGGAAGAGGAAAAAGAAATTAAGAAAGAAAAACCTCAAATTAAGCAGCAAGCAGAAACACAAGAGCCAAAGCAAATATTTGAAAAAGCTGAAAAACAAGGGAAAAAATCAAAAAAGAAAAGCGAAGGAATCAAATTAACACAGGAAATGGAAGCAAAAGTCGAGCAAAAAGTTGAAGAAATGCTGCATCCTGAAAAAGAAGGCAAAGAAGAAAAAAAGGAAGTGTGATTGGAATTTTTGAGAAATTATATTTATTGTTGAAAAATTATAAATTAATGCGTTGTGAGAGAAACAAAAATATCAATAAGTACATTAAATTCACATTAACATTTTACAGCTCGGCGTCGCTTTCCTGCCATATCGCTCCGCCTCGCCTAACATCCAAAAAATCTAAATAAAAAGCTTGATTCAAAATGTTCCTTCTTCAATGCCCATAGTGCAAAAACAAGATGAAGTACCAGAGCAAGGATATATATCTCACAGGAAAGAAGAAAAAGTGCGTTTACTGTAATCATAGCTTTTCTATAAATAAGGCAATTGTGAAGAATATTTAGAGTGATAGCTCATTCTTTTCCATATAGTAAATTTCAATATTGAAAATAATCCAAAAACATAACTCTTATAAAGCGTAAAATATACCATTTTATAGACGATAAAGTGATATACAAGTTCTCTAAAAAATGACAGAAGAAACAGGGCAAAAATTAGGCACAAGAATAGCGCCAAGAATCATCCAGGATGAGATGAAGCAATCATACTTGGATTATTCCATGTCCGTTATTGTTGGCAGAGCCCTTCCAGATGTGAGGGATGGTCTTAAGCCCGTGCATAGGCGTGTGCTATATGCTATGTGGGAATCCAGTTTAATGCATGATAAACCATTTAGGAAGTCTGCTTTTGTAGTGGGACGTGTACTATCAGCATATCATCCGCATGGAGACGCAGCAGTCTATGATACCATGGTCAGATTAGCCCAAGATTTCTCGATGCGATATATGTTAATTGATGGTCAAGGCAACTGGGGTTCGATTGATGGGGATAGTGCCGCTGCCATGAGGTACAGTGAGTGCAGATTAACAAAACTTGCAGAAGAAATGCTTGAGGACATTGACAAAAGAACAGTAAGATTTATTCCAAATTTTGACAACAGCGTTACAGAGCCGATTGTCTTGCCTTCAAAACTCCCTAATCTTCTGGTTAATGGAAGCTCCGGAATTGCAGTCGGGATGGCGACAAACATTCCGCCTCATAACATTGGAGAAGTAATTGATGCTGTAGTCAAACAAATAGATAACACTAATTTAAGCATTGAAGAGATAATGGGCATTATTCAAGGGCCTGACTTCCCAACA
>JACPMS010000049.1 GCA_016185875.1 Candidatus Woesearchaeota archaeon
ACCGGGGTCTTAAGGTCCCAAACCTCAAATCATAGCCAAGCTAGACCACAGCCCCTTGATCATCTAAAAAACCACCATAGTAGTTTATTTTGTCTATATGTTTCCTATTGGAAAACCCTATTCGTTTTATATATCTTTCTATTTCTCCTCTTCTATACAAACAGACATGATTTGGGCCAGAATTAGCAAATTTTAAGCCCATTTTACATGTAATAGATTTAAAATCTCTCAATAATTTTGGTGAGCTATTGGAAAAGGTGATATACATTCTTTTGTCTCTTTTATTCCAAAACACGCAACCGTCTGTATCAACTAAACCCCTAATGCATCTTGTAGAATACATTTCATTTTTCAAAATCCAATCTGGGACACCTACTTGATTTTTTATTTTATTGCCTCTTTTCAAGCCATAACTTAACAGCAATTCTGTCAAATTTTTACTATCTTTGTATAATCGAAATTGGTTGGTAGCTTTAGCATCGTACTCATTAAAATTAAGCTTGAAAAGATGATGACCTAAATTTTTAATATATTCTCTGTACGGGATTTCTCTTTTATCCATCATTATCCTAACGGAGTTTTTATAGATATTACCGTCTCCCAGCATTATCCCGATAAATTCTGCAAAATTTTCATTTACTCCTGTAAATTTCACTTCAATTGGATTTAAATGAGTTCCGAAATTTTTTTCTTTATGGAAGTCTATTTTCTTCATATCTAAATTGTTAATGTTAATTTGCAATTTGTTGCAAATTTCATTCAAAAGGTCATCGCTAATTGAAACATTATTATAAATTACATTTTTTATGGGCCATTTCAGTCTTTTATCGGAATTTAATAGTTCTCTTTTTCTTTGTTTTAATATAGTCTTTAATTCATGTGTTATTTTATATCTCATACGTTTATGATAATTAACATCTATTAAAATCTTTCTAATTTATGATTAACCTAGATACCCTAAATTTTAATGTAACTATATAGAGAATTCTGACAAAATTTATGTATTTCAAAATTTTCTATGAATTGAATCTCATTTTTAGTTATAATGATATTATACTCCATTCAAGCCCAGCAGCTTTTAGCATCTTTAAAAGCAGGGTTTAAGGAAATAGAAGTTTAATTGAACTTGAACAAATCTTTATCAAAGGTTAATATCCAGGATAATAAATTTATTTTCCCGGATAATCAAAAGTTAAATGAATTACAATCAAGAAAAACGATAAGGGATGACACAATTTGCTTCTTAATTCGGGATGGTACCTTAGTCAAAATTCAATTATTTTCCAATCAAACCACATTCATAGTTCTTGGTTAAGAAAAAGTCGAGATTACACTTATTCGTTAAATCACCTATAATCTTTATAAACAATAAGCATTTCTAACAAATTATGTCACTGACAGAAGCGCAAAGATTTCATTTGAAGAAATTCATAAAGGAACTGGAAAATTTTAGAGGCAGGCATACTGAACTGGTTAGCGTGTACGTCCCTCAAGACTATGATTTAAACAAGATACTAAACCACCTTGCACAGGAGCAAGGCACAGCCTCAAATATAAAATCCGCTTCAACAAGGAAGAATGTTACAGATGCACTGGAAAGGATGATACAGCATTTAAGATTATTCAAGAGAACTCCTCCAAATGGCTTGGCAGTTTTCTCCGGCAATGTGGCTGAGAGAGAAGGACAGCAGGACTTTAAAGTGTGGAGCATTGAGCCGCCTGTACCACTTAAAACAAGAATTTATCGTTGTGATAAAGAGTTTGTCCTTGACATTTTGAGGGACATGCTCGAAGCTAAGGAGGTTTATGGATTAGTTGTGATGGACAGGAGGGACGCTAATATTGCCTTATTGAAGGGAAAGTCAATCGTGCCATTGGTTAAGACGCACTCTGAGGTGCCTGGGAAGTTTAAGGCAGGGGGACAATCTGCTCAGAGGTTTCACCGCCTGATAGAAGGCGCTGCAAAAGACCACTACAAAAAAGTAGCAGAGTACATGAAAGAAACATTTCTTAAAATGGAGGGCTTGAAAGGAATTATTGTTGGCGGGCCAGGCCCGACAAAATACGATTTAGTTGAAGGCGACTTTATAACAAATGAAGTCAAGAAAAAGATAATTGCAATCAAGGATTTGAGCTATACCGGAGAATTTGGCTTGGAGGAACTGCTTGAGAAAAGCCAGGACGTCTTGGCGCAGGAAGACGTAATGGAGGAAAAGAAGATTGTTGGAAAGTTCCTTGAGATTCTTGCCACAAAGCAGAACATGGTCTCTTATGGCGAAGTCGATGTGATGAACAAGCTGAAGATGGGAGTTGTCGATATTTTGCTTTTATCAGAGGACCTGCCAGAGGACAAGATTGAAGAGTTTGAGAAGGCTGCCAAACCCGTCGGCAGCGAAATAAGAATAATTTCAACGCAGACAAGAGAAGGAGTTCAGCTCAGGGATTTGGGGAAAGTGGCTGCTATTTTGAGGTATGAGGTTCACGGTTAAAAATTAGTAAACATTACAATGAAAATAATAATAATTAGAATAATCTCAAAATAAAAAATTCTAATAAAAATGTCAGAAATCATAAAAGAAGCATTCCAGCAGTTATACCCAGAAAAAGAACTGAGGTACTCTTTTTCTCTAAAATATTCCAGAAAATTCAAGCCCTACAACGCAAATGTCAAGCGATATGGGAATAGTTTAATGTTTAACTTGAGCAAAGAATGGAAAAAGATAAGCAAAGAGATACAGATTGGATTGGTACAGGAGTTATTAATTAAAATTCTAAAAGAAAAAAACAATAAAACGATTAATATGGAGCTTTATAACCTCTTTATGAAAAATGTTTATGTTGCAGTTCCAAAAACAAAAAGTGATGATATTCTTGAAGAATCTTTTGACAGGGTTAATGAATCCTACTTTAGCGGAATGCTTGACAAGCCTAATCTGCAGTGGGGAAATGACTCAACAAGCAAGCTTGGCTCTTATGAATATGGCAGCGACACAATAACAATCAGCACTATTTTTAAGAATGAGCAAAAAGAGCTTTTGGATTATGTGATGTACCACGAAATGCTCCACAAAAAATTTAAGTTTGAAAGCAAAAATGGAAGAAACCTGCACCACAGCAACGAATTCAAGAAAAGAGAGGCAAAGTTTGAGAACAGGGAATTGGTTGAAAAAGAGATATCAAAACTTGCAAGAAAGCATCGGTTTGGATTAAGGGCTATTTTGAATTTCTAATTCAAAAGTTTTAAATATATACCAAATAAACCAAATAAGAATAAAAATGAGCGACAAATTTCTGCCTTTGGCAGCAATGGAAAAACTGCTGAAGCAAGGAGGAGCAGAAAGGGTGTCTGACAAGGCGAAGGTGGCTTTGAAGAATGCAATTGAAGATATAGCGCATGAAATCGCCGCTAAATCAATAAAGCTTGCAGTCCATGCAGGACGAAAGACTGTAAAGGCAGAAGACATAAAGCTGGCTGTTAAAGACTAGTTTTTCTTTAAGCAGAATCTTTATAAATTAATTGCTTGCCCTGAATTAAAAAAGCAATAAGGTGACTAAATGACGACAAAGATGAGTGCAGCCAACAATGTCCAGAAAGGCAACTTTATAGTTCTGGAAGGGGCTGCATGCAAAGTGGTTGATGTTGAGATTTCAAAGCCAGGCAAGCACGGCCATTCAAAAGTAAGGATATCTGCTGTAGGCTTGGTTGATGAAAAGAAGAGGATTGTTGTCATGCCGGGCCACGACAATATCGAAGTCCCGATCATCGAGAAAAGAACAGCCCAGGTTTTGTCTGTGCATGGGGATACTACAAATGTGATGGACTCCGAAACATATGAGACATTTGACTTGAAAATCCCAGAGGAATTCAAAGAGCAAGTTGTTGAAGGCTCTTCTGTGCTTTACTGGACAATTTTGAACGAAAAAGTCATAAAGCAAGTCAAAGGAAGTGATTAAATGGTCAAGTTCGCAGAAGCAGAAATAAGAAAGTTCAGGAATGTGTTTGTGTGCAGGAAATGCAAGACAAAAATTAAAGCCCCTAACATGAAGATAATCCAAGGCAAGGTTAGCTGCAGAAGGTGCGGGGGCAAGGCATTCAAGGCAGTCAGAAAGAAGTAAAATGCTTGACTTTCAAACAATTGCTGCCATTGTTTTTCTTGCAGTTTTAACAATTTTTGTTTTCTTGAAGAGAAAATCCCTTGACACCAAGCAGATAATCCCCCATATCCTTTATTTTTCAATGTACAAGACAAAATGGGGCTTAAATTTGATGGATTCTGTTGCTAAGAAATACAGAAAATTTATGCTTTATGTAGGTTATTTTGGAGTTTTAATCGGATTTTTAGGCATGATTGCAATCAGCTACGGGCTGATAAACAACATTTATGTCCTGTTTACAAAGCCGGAAGCAACTCCTGGAGTCGGATTGGTGCTTCCGTTCAAAGCCAAAGGAATTTTCTTTGTCCCTTTCTTCTATTGGATAATAGCCATTTTTGTGATTGCTGTTGTGCACGAGTTTTCGCATGGGTTGATTGCAAGAGCCAACAATCTGAAAGTCAAGTCAAGCGGATTTGCATTTCTAGGCTTGGTAATCCCCATAATTCCCGCTGCTTTTGTCGAGCCAGATGAAAAAGAATTAAGAAAAAGACCGCATAAGGAGCAGTTAAGTGTTTTTGCAGCTGGGCCTTTTTCAAATATTGCAGCAGCGTTTCTATTTGTTGCAGTAGCGTCATTTATCTTAGCTCCAGCTGTAAATGCCATAATAGAGCCTAACGGCGTAAAAGTCAGTGATTATGTAAAAGGTGACAAAAAATTTCCTGCTGAGCTTGCCGGAATAAAAATTGGAGAAACAATACAGCAAGTCGATGACAAGCCTGTAGCTTATGTTAATAATTTATCATCTATCCTGAGAAGCAAAAAACCTGATGAGATTGTTGCAATAAAAACTGATAAATCATCTTACGAGATAAAGCTTGCAAAAAACCCGGAAAATGAAAGCCTTGCTTACATAGGAGCTTATCTTGAGCAAAGCACTAAGATAAAAGATAGCGTAAAAGCAAGATATGGGAAGTTTTTGCCAAACGCATTGACTTGGGCTTATGGCCTGTTTGTAATTCTGTTTGTACTGAATTTCGGGATTGGCTTGTTTAATCTTGTGCCTATTGGACCTTTGGATGGCGGCAGAATGCTGCAATTAGTTCTTCACAGAATCTTTGACAAGGAAAAAGGGGATAAGTATTGGTATTATATTGGAATGTTTTTTTTGATTCTGATATTTTTTAATATAGTGGCTGGGTTTGTTAAATAAAAAATGGATATGATGTGCAATTGAAAGATTTGACGAAGAGGAAAGACTATTTTATTTATGGAGATAAGCCTATTTCAAATTGTTTTATGGTTTTTTCTAATTGTGTTGGCTGAATTAAACTATTACCATTATTCCTTACTGGATTTACATGTTGTCTTTGAAGAACTGTAATAAAGGATGTAGTTTCGGCATAAGCCCCCAAGAGTACCGTCAGAGCAAATACAGTTTTAGCCGAAGTATCCATTATATAACCTACAACTTCTTTAAATCCTTTCTCTGTATAGGGTGTTTGACCCCCTATAAATTTGTATAACCTTTCTTTTCCCCTATTAGGATAATAAATTTCATTTCTCGGTGTTATCATATTTTTTCACGCTTGCTTCCCCTTGCTCTCGACATATTCCCTTACCCTGTCATTGCCAGTTGGCTTTGCATTCGGGCCAAGGGCATAATAAATTTTCTCTGCTTCCCCGCCCCATGAATAATCGCCTTTTTCCCTCTCAACTTTATTAACCACAAATTCTCCCAAGTCAACTCCTTTCTTCAAATGATAATAAATGCTTCTCAAAGTGACTTTTGGAAAAATCGCAGTGTAAACTTTATAGATTTCATATCCATAGGCTTTTTTTATAAAATGAAGTATCTCGACAACATTCTGCCTTATCTCTGATTTGACTGGCCTGCCTTTCTTCATAAAAGGGGTAATGTTTCACTTATTTATATACTTTTTGTTTCTATATAGAAAATAAATATTGAGTTGCACACTAGCAAAATATTTATACTTAAGGTTAACTTATTATTTGTATGCCTTTTAAAATAAAAGAAACAATACTTGGGATTAGCATTGCTGTTATATTTGTTTTCTTTGTTGTTTTTGGCATCAAGGCTTTTTACAAAGAGCCGAAATATGAAAATTTCTGCAAAATAGGAGTTCCTATTGATTTTGTATCTGGAAAAGGAGGCTATTACGCTGAGCCGTATCCTGCAAGAATGAAGGAGCCAGAACAAAATGTTTGCGCGAAATCTAATCTTGAATATGACAAATTCAGGAAATCATGCGCGGAAAAAAAGATGGATGTTGTTTATGAATATGACGATAAGGGATGCCAAGCTGCAAAGGAATGCACATCGTGCAATGTGGATTTTGATAAGGCAAGGAACATATACTTCAGGAATGTTTTTATCATAAGCGGCATTGTTGGAATCATTGTGATAATTATTGGTGCAATTTTGAACTTAACAAGCGTCAGCGCAGGCTTGTTTGGCGGCGGGGTGTTAACCATTATATACGGCACAACCAATTACTGGAGCGAGCTTGCTGACTGGGCAAGGTTCATAATTTTAGGGATTGCACTGGCTGTTTTGATTTATTTAGGCTACAAAGGGTTTTCGATGTTTGGTTTTGGCCGTGGAGCAGATTTAAGTAAAACCAAAAAGAAAAAGTAAGATAAATTTATTAGTGATTTATTATTCTAAACTTCATGAAATACATTTTCTTGTTATCTGGAGACTATGCAGATTTGGGAAGAGAAGAAGTTCTTACTTTGTTTGATGCTGGAAATTTTAAATTGATTGATAGATTGTTAATTGCTGACGTAAAAAATAATGAAAATATAATTAAAAAATTAAGCCAAAGGTTAGCATTAACAAAAAGCATTTATAAATTGTTGTTTGAATGCAAAATCAATGAATTGATTAAAACAATGGAATATTATGACTGGAATTCTGTCAGTAAAGGCAGTTTTTGTTTAAGGATATACAACTTAAATGACAATAAGAACTCAATAACAAATAAATTCAATAAAAAAATTGGAAAAAACAATAAAATAAAAAGACATTCTGAAAAAGATTTAGCCAAGTATATCTGGCATTCTGTGCAAAATCCAAAAGTTGATTTGGAAAACCCAAAAACAAAAATTGAATTGTTTGTGCATAAGGAGAAAGTTTATTGCGGACTTTTAGCCTATGAAAATAATGAAGGCTTTGAATCAAGAAGATCTCATCTTAGGCCATTTCCGCACCCAAGCTCTTTGCATCCGAAACTTGCAAGAGCACTGGTCAACATAACTGGAATTAAAAAGAATGAAACTCTGCTTGATCCTTTTTGCGGCACTGGCGGCTTTTTGATTGAGGCGGGATTGATGGGAATTAAAACTATTGGGTATGATATTAGCAAAAATATGGCAGAAGGATGCAAAGAAAATTTAGATTATTTTAATATCAAAAATTATGCTATTAAAAATAAAAACGCACTGGACATTGAGAATAAAAATGATTATGCTGTTACAGACTTGCCTTATGGATTGAACTCTAATGTTTACTTAGAATATTATAAAAATTCATTAAAACGAAAATCCAATAAAATAAATTTGAAAACCAACAAACGAAATCAGATTAAGAATATAGAAGGATTTTATTCAAAATTTCTGCAAAAGTTAAGAAAAATCCTGAAAAAGAAAGCAGTTATAATATTCCCTAGTTATGCAAATTACAAGAAACTATTGCAAAAATCAAAGTTTAAAATAGATAAAGAATTTGAAATTTATGTGCACAGGAGTTTGACTAGGAAGATTGTGAAGATAAGTTAAAATTATTTTTTGTCTGGAAATGCCTTTACATAATGTGCAAAGTCTTTTAATGCATATTCCCAAAAACTCTTTTTAAATTCTGCTGATTCTTCTGGATTTAATTTACTTAAGTTACCTACAGAGGCGTTTTTATAAGGCACGATTATTTTACCATCTACTTTAACTGCACTATCAACTAAGCGGTTTATTCCTTCCCTGTACATACCCATAGATGCCTCAAATTTTTGTCTTAACGGTGTCACCTTGGTGCCTCTAACAGAAGCATAATGTGGAAAATAAGACTCTCTGATGTGTTGCATATATAAGCTGAATGCACTACCGAACTCTAAACCATAATCATGCTCGCCTGAGTCTCTATTCCTTGAGGGTTTAATAATTATATGAACCTCGTCCACTGGTTGGCTATAGTCTTCTACTGTTTTAACATTTACTTTAGGAATACTAAACTTAGGTGCAAGTGCCATAAAACCATATTGTGCTACCCCTTCCAATTGTCTTTCAGGAGCATCATGAACTGCCAGTAAACCACTTCCATTTACATGCTGTAAAGCTAACCTACCAACTAATTTCTCTAATGGTTCTGTGTGACCATTTTTCTTGACAACAGAAAACTTTCCAAAGTCTTGTCCATCATCTTGCCGACCAATAGGCAAGTAAAACCAATCCATAAACCTTTTATGTCCACCTAGTTTGTGTCCAGCAACTTCATATTCCTGAAATTCGTTAATATCAGCTGCTGCAAAAGAAACAGCTTTCACACCATGCGTAAGTTTTTTATCTTTAATGTAAGCTATAAGATGACTATACCTTGGTTCTTTTGGATTTACAAATTCTTCTTTAGCATTAGAAGGGGACATTCTTTGGCGATCTTCCAATACAGAATGTTTTTGCAATTCATACTCTTTATCTAAATGTTCCATTGCCCTCATTGGACCTATTTTTACATCTCCTTTAGTCATATCAGAAAGAACAGCGATTGTTAGAATACCCAAATCATTATCTTGAGCATCGTGTAAATGCCATTGCTCTTTTTTACCAATGTAAAGATTGTTAAGCTTTGGTTGATTTAGTCCTCTTTCATATCCATGCTCGTAAGCTAGACTTGTATTCCGCAAGTCAAAATGTCTATTCTTAGATACACCATAACCAGTCCAACGAGGGAATCTATGCTTCCCCATGCGTCTATTAACTTGAATCAAATCAGGCATAATGCGTCTGACTTTATTACCTAATATAACTCTAGGTTTTTCAAATTTATCATCCGTATACATATAAGTATTCCCCATAGCTGATATCCATGTGATTACTGCTATTTAAATCTTTCGATTTTACTCACTAGATAGTAATAACGTTTTTATCTAATGTTTTGGTAAGGTTTTAACGCTGTTAATTCTTATTTTATATAATTTATAATATAGCAAATAATTAAATTTAATCTAATTTTATTTATTTTCAATAGAGTAAATAATTCTTTAATCCAAAAATGGGTAAAGGCATAGCCAAATAACATTGCCAATAACCAAGAACATTCCAGCATAGAATATCAATGCATCATTCTTTAAGTATGGCACAAAAGCTGATGTTATGTATGGTATGTTCCATCCGCTGAAATGTGATATAAAGGCTGCTGCAATGCCCAAATCCACTATGCTATGTGCCAAAGAAAAGACAATAAAGCCAAAATGCGTTGTTAAGTCCCTTAACTCATTGACTATATCCAGTAAAATAAAAACTGAAAAAGCAATAAATGCGATGACATATAACATGTTGCTTAATTTTAGAGAGAAAAACCTTCCTGTCAGCCCTATAAGCAATAAGCCGCATATTATACCTGCAATGGTATCCTCTGCTGCAAATGTAAATTTCATTGAACAATGCTCAATTCTTTCTTCTTTTTAACTTTTTTTCTGTTTTTGCTATGGCAATGCTTGTCCGTATCACAGTATCCGGATTCAAGGATATGCTATCAATGCCGCACCTTACCAAGAATTCTGCAAAGTCAATTCTATCAGAGGGGCCCTGGCCGCACAATCCGATTTTCCTCTTATTCCTCTTAGCCTTGTGTATAACTTCCCAAATAAGCCTTTTTACAGCAGCATTTCTTTCATCATAAAGCCTGCTAACAAGCTCAGAATCCCTGTCTAAACCTAAAGTTAACTGCGTTAAGTCATTTGAGCCGATGCTGAAGCCGTCAAATATTTTATCGAAATCATCAGCCAAAACAACACTAGAAGGAATCTCGCACATGACATAAATCTCCAATCCATTTTTGCCTTGCGCTAAGCCATATTTTCTCATCTCAGCAATCACTTGCTTGCCTTCCTCAACAGTCCTGCAAAATGGAATCATAAGCTTGATATTACTCAAGCCCATTTCATCCCTTGCCTTTTTCATAGCCAAGCACTCAAGACCAAAAGCTTCCCTATAGTTGCCTGTGTAATATCTTGAAGCCCCTCTCCATCCGAGCATGGGATTTTCCTCTTTTGGCTCAAATTCATAGCCTCCAAGCAAGTTTGCATATTCATTTGACTTAAAATCAGACATCCTCACAATAACATCTTTTGGCCAGAAAGCAGCTCCAATCATTGCAACTCCCTGAGCAAGCTTCTCAACAAAGAAATCCACTTTGCTCTTATAGTCATAACTCAATTCGCCAATGATTTTTTTTACTTTTTTATCCCTGAGCTTGTCATAATGCAACAGCGCCAATGGATGCACCTTTATGTAAGAGCTTATGATGAACTCTTCTCTTGCCAAGCCTACGCCATCATTTGGTATGAAAGAGAACTCGAAAGCCTGGTCCGGGTTGCCTACGTTCATCATTATTTTTGTTTTCGGCCTTTTTAATTTTTTTAAATCGTGCTTTATAATTATGAATCTTAACTTGCCTTTGTAAACCTTGCCGACTTCCCCTTCTGCGCAGCTTATTGTGACATCAGTTCCTGTCTTAATAATTTCTGTCCCTTTTTCCGTGCCAACAATTGCAGGAATTCCAAGCTCTCTTGCTACTATTGCTGCATGAGCTGTCCTGCCTCCCTTGTTTGTTACAATTGCCGATGCAATCTTCATAATTGGCTCCCAGTCAGGGTCTGTCTTTTCTGTTACAAGGACTTCTCCAGGCTTGAAATATTTTATATCTTTTACATCCTTTATTACATGTGCTTTGCCACTTCCAATCTTTGTGCCAACGCTCAAGCCTCTTGCAATAACAGGGCCCTTCTCTTTCAGTATGTACTCCTCAAGAATATTGGTATTTTTCTGGCTCTGCACAGTTTCCGGCCTAGCCTGCACTATAAACAATTCATTTGTGATGCCGTCCTTTGCCCATTCCATGTCCATTGGCTTAAACTTGCGGGCTTTTTTTGAGTAGTAATCCTCAATAATGCAAGCCCACTTTGCAATCTTCAGGATTTCATCATCATTCAGCACAAATTTCATCCTTTCTTTATATGGCACTTCTACATTAACTGTCGGATTTTTTGGGCTATTGCCGTAAATCATCTTTACTTTTTTGCTGCCAAGCTTCTTGCTTATTATTGGCTTGTAGCCTTTCCTCAATGCAGGCTTAAAAACATAAAACTGGTCTGGGTTGACTGAGCCCTGCACAACATTTTCCCCCAAGCCATAAGCGCCATTAATCAAAACAGCATCTCTAAAGCCAGTTTCCGTGTCAATAGAAAACATCACACCGGAGCAAGCCTTGTCGCTTCTCACCATTTTCTGCACTCCGACAGACAACGCAACTTTGAAATGGTCAAAGTGCTTGTCAACCCTGTAAGAAATTGCACGATTTGTAAACAAAGAAGCAAAGCATTTTTTAGCAGATTCTATTAGTTCAATCTCGCCTCTTATATTCAAGTAAGTCTCCTGCTGGCCTGCAAAGCTCGCATCCGGAAGATCTTCTGCTGTCGCAGAGCTTCTGACAGCAACATCTGTGTTTGCGCCATATTGCCTGCACAATTTTTTGTAGGCATTTCTTATCTCATCTTTCAATTCTTTTGGCAGTTCTGCCTTTAAAATTGCCTCTCTTGCATTCCTGCCTATCTCTGCCAAATTTTTTTTGCTCTTTTTGTCTAATTGCTTCAGCAGTTCTTTTAATCTATTTTTTATTCCTGCTTTTTCAATAAAATAATTATAGGCGTATGACGTAACAGCAAACCCATTTGGGATTTTGACTCCCTTGCCTGTGAGGTTCCTGTACATCTCGCCCAAAGAAGCATTTTTGCCTCCTACAAAAGGAACATCTTCAATAGAAAGCCCGTTAAACCAGAGAACAAACTCATTTTGTTTACTCAAAACAATATCACCTCTTATTTTTGATAAATGTTTTATTTGCATAATATAAAGGTTTTGATTTACTTGCAATGCAATAAAAAAATTTATATACCATGCAATAATATCATATTTCTGGGTGCAAGAAATGCCGAATTTTGTCAAGGTTGCAAGCGCTTCTGATTTAAAGCCAGGAGAAGGCAAAGTGGTGAATGCCAATGGCACAGAAGTTGCTCTATTCAATGTAAGTGGAGAATTTTTTGCCATGAACAACACATGCCTTCACAGGGGAGGCCCTCTGGGAGAAGGCTTTCTCGAAGGAGATGTTATCACGTGCCCATGGCATGGCTGGCGGTATAATGTCAAAACAGGCGCAAATCTTATGATGCCAACAGCAAAAGTGGCATCTTACCAAGTCAAAGTGGAAGGCAATGATGTTTTTGTTTCTGTAGAATAGGCTTTTCTTGTCAAATCCTTTTTTTATGCACCTTTATCTTCAATTTTTTCATGTACTTCACTGCTTGGTTAAAATCCAACAGAATGTTCTTGGCGCCATAATGGGCTGTTACAGACATGGCATTGGCTACCCCCAACTTGATTGCAAAATCTATGTCATTTTTTCTTAAAATGCCGCAAACAAATGTGGCGGCAAAAGCGTCTCCCGCACCTGTTGTGTCAACAACTTTCACAAAAGGGGGCTTGGCTATGTAAATATGATGCTCATCCATAACATACAAGTCATTCTTGCCGTCAGTTATAACGACAATTTTAGGCCCCAATCCCCTGAGCTTGAACAACAGGCCTTCAACTGCATCCTTGCCGACAAGTATGCCTGCTTCTTCCTTGTTCAAAACCAGCAACTCTGTCCTGCTGATTATGTGCCTTAGGTAATCAATTCCCTTTTCAGCGAGATATGTGCTTGGGTTAAAGGCGATTTTTATCTTGTGCTGCTGCGCAAATTCAGCCAATTTTTCCAGGGTATGGAAAGACTCTTCTAGCATTGCGCTGAAATAAAACCATTTAGTCTTTAGCTTCTTGTAAGGAATATCTTCATGCCTTAGCTCGTCATTAATTCCCTTGTAAGTCAAAATAGTCCTGTCGTGCTCCAAAGTGTCAAGAATGACTGAATAGCCAGCATGCCCTTTTCCGTGCGCGCAAAGCGTTTCTATTTTTTCTTTTTTCAGATTTTTATGTATAAAATCGGAATTAGTGCCTGTGCCGAGCTTGCCAATAAAGCCAACTTTATGCCCGAGCCTTCTTAAGGCAACTGCAGTATTTGTTCCTCCTCCCCCAGTTGTGAACTCAAGCTCGTCTATCAGTATTTTGGAGCCGCTCGGGAAAGCCAGCAAATCAGTTTCACCTTTTGGGTCTATTATCTTTATAATCTCAGAAAATCTAGTCCTTGCAAAGACATCCAAAGTGGCGCTGCCTACTGTTATAACATCGTACATGATTTAATTTTTGAATTTGCGGGTTTATATAGTTTTTTATTAGTTTTGAGAAAAACCAATGAATTTGATTATCCAAATGCCAAAACTCTGTCAGATTCCTCTACTAACAGCAGCATCTCTTCCATTGTAGAAACAGGGCAAATTTTGCTTTCTTCTTTTTCTCTTAATTTCAAGCAAGTTCCGCAAGCTAAAATCACACCATTGTTTTTCAGGAATTTCTTGATAGTTCCTTCCAAAAAGGGAAATTTGTCATCCTTAATATTTTCAGCCTCAACGCCTTTGCCAAGCAAAAACACTTTAACAAAATGATTTTTCTTTAAAGCTTCTAATGCAAACCTGAAGCAATTCCATACAGTTTCTGCTTCATTTGTATTTAGGATTACGCCTATTTTCATTTTTTGGACAAATTTATTTCAATTCTATATCCAGCTTTATAGGATTTGTAAGGCAATAAACCCCAGGACATCTTTCCTTAGCCAATAGCTCTATTTCTTTTACCTTATCTTTATCAACATCACTGACTTCAACAAGCAGTTTAACTTTCTCTACAATCGGCTCATTGCCCAAGCCTAATGCCATTGATAAATTTACTTTGTTCTCAGCAGCAACTCTTAGTTTTTTTAATTCAATGCCCTTCTCTGCAGCAATTGACGCAAATGTCTGGGCAAAGCAAGCTGCCAATCCAAACAAGCAATACTGCACAGGGTCTGGCTTGATTCCATTGCCACCTAAAAATGGCGGCGCATCTGCTTCTACAAATGTTGAACCATTTGCATGCTCTAAAGTTGATGCAAACTGTACTTTTCCATCTTCCAGATTCCAAGTACCTTCCACTCTTTTAACTTTCAGTGCTTTACCCTTGTCTTTCTTAACCTCTTCAATAAAAGCGCCTGATTTGTCTAAATTTATGTTGTTTATTTTAATTTAAACCACCCCCTACTATTTTTCATTTCTTTTTGAATAAATCCTTCCATAATTTTATAATCCCAATAAATACCAAGATTATCAAGCCAATCAGTAATATTATATAAAGAACATTTACAAAATTCCAATATCCAAAGCCATAGCCATAATTGCCCATCATTCCATAATTCATCATATTGCCACCCATCATCATGCCCATCATTCCCCCGCCCATCATACCGCCAGATTCACCGCAATATATTGTTTTTGCCATGTTAATATGGAATTGCTTTTCTTGTTCAGAGCCTTCTTTTAAGCCCATCATTTTATGCATAGCTTCATGGGAATCTCCAGGATGTATTAATTCCATTTCATACTCCCCAATTATTTCTAACTGAGAATCTGATAGGCTCTTGCAGTTTGCTTTTGAATCAATCAGGCCTTTGGCTTCTTTGATTTCCTGTTGAGTGATTGCATTAGCTAAACCTAAATTTAACAATAACGCGACAACCGCAACGAATATTATTTCCCGAGAAAATTCATTGAATTTTCTGGGCACCAAAAATCGTAGATTTTTGATTGTTTTCATTCTGACACCTCATAAATTCTTGACAATTTTTCCATCTCTCTTTAATTTTTGAGCCAATGCTTCTCTAATTATGTCGAATGCTTTAATGATTTTTGGGTTTACAAGTTTATAGTAAATATTCTTCCCCTTTCTACTAGACTCAACAATTCCTTTACTTTTCATAATGCCCAAATGCTGAGATATGTTTGCTTGGCTTAATTTTGTCTTTGCTATAAGCTCGGTAACGGACATTTCTTTGTTCCTTAATAAATTCAAAATCTCAAGCCTAATAGAATTAGAGAATACTTTGCACATTTCCGCATGCAGGCTGTACAACTCTTTCATAATAGGATATTAGAATATTCTAATCTTTAAATATGTTTCTCTTTTTATTTAAAAACTAATCCTATCAAGAATCTCATGGGCATTCACAGAGCTTAGATATTTTTCAATATTCTTGTTACGTAATTTTACCAAAAACATTGTTTTTAACGACTCTTTCTCCTGGTTGCTTATTCTTGCAATCCTGTCTGCTTCCACTAATCCGTATGGATAGCCTATGAAGATTGGGTCAACGCAGTGGTTGGCTAAGATATTGACAGTGTCTTCTGCCAGCATTTTTTGCATGTTTAAAATTTCAAACCTGAAAATATGCCTTGACTTATGATGAAATTTAGCAAAAAAAATCTCTGCCCTGTGGTTAGTGTTGCTTATTTCAACAATCGGATGATAAAGCCAAAGCGGGAGTTTGCTTATGCTACCCAATACAACGCTTAATAAATTTCCATTGTCTGTAAATAATGATGTTGTTTTGCTTAAAGCGGATAAAATAACATTGGATTCGATGCACGATTCATAAAGCTGGTTTAAATAACTATTTTCATTAGTCAAAGTGCTTTGCAAATTGCCGTCAAGCACGATAACATCAGCAATTTTCCGGTCTGCAACCAGTTTCGCAAGCCTTAACTCTGCAAATCTGCGCAAGGCATTCGCAACACTGCTTATCTCTGCCCTGTTGACACCGAGCATCAGGGTATGGTCAAATGAGCTGAAAGAAATTTCTTCCAAGCCAATCGGGTTTTTAGTTTCAAAAAACGTCGTTTTATAGAAAATCTCATTATCTTGGTTAACTGCCTGTACAAAAGCAAGAATTTCAAATTTATTAGCCGATATTTTTTTGCTGCCTTGGTAAACTGCATAACATACCCTTATCAGATTCAAAGAGAAACCAGCTGAGCCTATGATTTCAGCATTCCCGCCGTCTACAAAAGCAATTTTTTTGTCTGCATGCGATTTTCTTATTTGATGAAAATTTTTTGCATCGATCTTATGCGCCCTATAGCCCACCCCGGAAAATTTTGGGTAAGATGCTGCAATTAGATTGCCTTCCAAGGATTTGAGGATTTTTTCAACAACTTCTTCAAACATAACTTAATGGTATTTTTCCTGTTTTTTAAGTTTATTGGTTTTAGTGCCCATTAAAACAAAATATTTAATAACTATTCAAAAAATCAACAAAAAATGCCTGAAAAGGGAATGTCGGTTATAGGACAGGAATACAGGGCTGCTGAAAAAGTTCCTGAAAAATCAAGAAACTTTACTTTCTGGGACCAGGCAATCTTGTGGTTTGGGGCTACATCATTGCCTGCGGCATGGTATTACGGTGCTTTGATGGCGGGATTTGCCGGTTTGCCAGGCGCTTTCTTGCTGATTTTTGTATTCAGCACCATTATATTTATTCCATGGGCTTTGCTTGGCTATATTGCTGCAAAAACAGGCGCTTCCTCAATGGCTTTGGTGAGGCCTGCATTTGGAATCAAAGGCTCTAAACTTCCTTCTGTATTTTACCTGATTTTTGGATTCGGATGGGGGGCTGTCAATGTTTTTCTTGCGGCAATCGCAATGAGCTTTATTTTTAGCATATGGCTTGGGTGGCCTGCTTTTCTTCAGCAAGGCTATCAACCTTACATGATTGCCAGCATTCTGGTAATTTGCCTGCTTCAGGGAATTTTTGCAGTTGCAGGGCATCGCATTATAAAATGGATGGCATGGATTGCTGTAATTTCATTAATTGCGCTTGGAGCTTATCAGACATACCTTGTGCTGAGCAACTGGGG
>JACPMS010000050.1 GCA_016185875.1 Candidatus Woesearchaeota archaeon
CAGACACAATGGACACTTTTGTTGACAGTTCATGGTATTTTTTGAGGTATTGCTCACCTAAATATGAAAAAGGGCATTTTGACAAAGAAGCTGCTGAATACTGGATGCCTGTCGACCAATATATAGGAGGTATAGAGCATGCAATCCTGCACTTGCTTTATGCAAGGTTTTTTACAAAGGCTTTGCGTGATTTAGGCTTGGCAACAGTTGACGAGCCCTTTGCAAGGCTTTTAACTCAGGGAATGGTTACCAAGGATGGCGCAGCCATGAGCAAAAGCCATGGCAACGTTGTTGACCCTGGCGAAATTAGCAGCAAATACGGGCCTGACACAGCAAGGCTGTTTATTTTGTTTGCAGCATTGCCTGAGAAGGAGCTGGAATGGAGCGATAAAGGGATCAATGGCTCATTCAGGTTCTTGAATAGAGTCTATAATTTAGTCAATGACAACATCCATAATATTTCATTAAAGCACTATGACGAGCACAAATTAAGCGACAGGGACAAATATGTGTTAAGCAAGGCGCATTTAACAGTAAAAAATGTGACAGGGCATATTGAAAATTTTGAATTTAGCTTGGCAATCGGCAAAATAATGGAATTTGTTGATGTTTTGCAGAAATACAAGGAAAAGAGCAAAGAGGTTTTCGGGGAAGCGGTAAAAATTCTTGCTTTGATGATGCTTCCTTTCACTCCTCATTTAAGCGAGGAACTCTGGCACATGATTAAAGGAGAGGGATTTGCCTCTTTGCAGGAATGGCCAGCCTATGATGAAAACAAGATTGACAAAAGGGCAGAGGCAATTGGAGTGCTTGTTGAAAACACAAGAAAAGACATTATTGAAATTTTAAGGCTTGCAAAGATAGAAAAGCCAAAAAAAATAATTTTGTTTGTGGCTGACAAGTGGAAGTACGACTTTATGGATAAATTGAAGGAAGGGATGAAAGAAACAAGAAAAGCTTCTGAATTAATTAAAGCCCTGATGGCTACTGATTTAAAGATCTACAGCCATGAAATAAATAAGCTTATGCCAAAGCTTTTGAATGACGAAACCAGGATTCCGGCAGTTATTTTAAGCCAGGAAGCTGAGTTTCATGCATTGAATGAAGCCTCCAAGGAATATGATGAGGAATTCAAATGCAATGTGGAGGTCATCATTGCTGAAAAATCTCAAGAGATTAAAGCTAGGCAGTCATTGCCGTCTAAAGCAGCTATTTTGGTTGAATAATCTATCTTTTTCTGACGGATTTCTCGTATTCATTTACCAATTTTTCTGTCTCGAAGCCAAACGACTCCCTCAGTTTCTGCCATAATGTTGATGTATGGTGCCTTATCCTTATTTGTCCAAGCCTTTCCAGCCAGAATTCTTCTCTTACTTCCACAAAGTGCGAAGCGATAAGCGACAATCCATACAATGCTATTCCAACACCGGCAAATGTATATAAAATGGTGAATATTTTCCCAAAGTCAGTTTTTGGAGCGAAATCGCCATATCCGACAGTTGTCAAAGTTGAAGAGGAAAAGTACAGTGCATCTATATAGCGCCATTTTTCTATGTAGTAATAAAAAGTTGCTCCGCCAAATAAAAGCAGCATTATAACTATGATTACGTACAAAATCCTCCTGTGGTATTCTTTGTGCTTTTGGTTGAGAATCTCTTCTTCTTGAGAAACCATTTTAGGAGCATTTGTTGCCGCAATTATATATAAACTTTGTGCTAATGCAACTTCAATATGAAAACAAAAACAATATAAACAAGAAGCACGTCCAATACACTATTTTCTGACATGAAGTATAAGATAGCTGTTTTTCCAGGAGATGGTGTAGGGCCGGAATTAATAGACGGAGGAATGAAGGTAATTGAGAAAGCAGCTGAGCTTGGCAAGTTCGAAATTGAATGGATTAAGTACCCGCATGGAGCAGAGCATTACCTTGAGACAAAAGAAACATTAAACGACAAAACTTTGAAGGAAATAAAAAATTCGTGCAATGCAGTTTATTGCGGCACGTTTGATAACTCAATAAAAGAAATCGGCAATGTACCGAATTCCATAAGAAATTATTTTGACCAGTTTGCATGCCTAAGGCCTGTCAAGCTGATGCCAAGCGTTGAAAGCCCGTTGTCAGGCAAAACTCATGATGATATTGATTTTGTCGTCATAAGGGAAAACACAGAAGAATTCTATACTGGAGCTTCTGGCAGGGCTAAAAACGGAAAAAACAGGAATCGGCTGGAAATAGGCAAAAGCACGTTCAAAGCGAAATTGGGCATTGATGTAGAGGCAAGAGGCAGCGAAATATCCTATCATATGGGGATTTTAAGCAGGAGAGGATGCGAAAGGCTTGTCAGATATGCATTTGAATATGCAAAAATGAGAAATCTGAAAAAAATGACATTTGTTGACAATGCCAATATGATTGATTTCTACAGCTTCTGGCGCGAGAATGTCGACAGGGTTGCAAAGGAATACCAAAACATAGAATATGAGTTTAGCCTTATCGATGCTGCTGTTATGAATTTTGTAAGGCAGCCTGAGAGGTACAAGGCAATTGTCGCTACAAACATGTTCGGCGACATTCTGAGCGATTTGGGTGCAGTAATCCAGGGCGGGCTTGCATTTGCCGCGCAAGGCAGCATAAAGCCTGAAGGAATTTCAATGTTTGAGCCGGCTCACGGAAGCGCCAGCAAGCTGAAAGGGCAAAGCATTGTTAATCCAATTGCAGCAATATGGGCTGGCGCCTTGATGCTTGATAATATTGGGCAATCTAAGTCAAGCAGCTTGATAATCAAAGCTATAGAATCCGTTTTAAAAGAAGGCAGGACCAGAACGCAGGACATAGGCGGCAATAACAGCACTGCTGAAATGTCAGACTCGATTACAGACAAGTTTATTGAAATACATGATTAAAATGAATTTGCCAAGAGCAGATTATTACCAAGGAATACTGCAGCTTAGGGATGTTAATGATGAGATAGTCAGTTTTGTAAGAAATCAAATCAAAAAAAGAAGCGATGTTGCCGTAACAAAGACAATAAAGCTTTCCGATGGATTTGACCTTTACATCACTTCTCAAAAATTTATCAGGATGCTGGGCAAAAAGCTGAAAGACAGCTTTGGCGGCGAGCTGAAAATAAGCTCAAGGCTGCATACAAAAAGCAGGACGGGAAAAGATCTCTACAGGGTCAACGTGCTCTTCAGATTGTCAAAATACAAAAAGGGGGATATTATACCTGTAAGGGGGGATCGCGTCAGGCTAATACGCATTGGCAAGAGGATATTTGCAAGAAACATGAAAACCGGAAAAAAAGTGACAATAAGGAGCATAGATTTACCTCGCTAGCTGCTCTTTCTCTTTTTTGTAGTCATCAATGATTTTCTTGACCCAGTTTGATTTATTCTTCTCAATTTCGAAGTGTTTTTTCTCTGCAAATCCGAAATATTTGTCCTCTTCAATCTGGAGGCTTTTTGCGCTGATAAATAAAAAGGGAAGCTCGTTTTCAATCTTTTTGCTGACAGGCTCTTTATTGACAATGATAAAAACTTTGTTTCTCAGCAGTTCTATGACTCCGGCGCTTGCGATATTCGGGTTGCCGACAAGAAGCATGTCATTTCTTTGTATATGGAGGATTTTATTTTTGAAATTAAATTCCTTTATGCCCAATGTGTCAAGCTTCTTTAATATGTGAAAATTATTTATGCTTGATAGTATATTGTTCAGCCTTCTTATTACCGATTTAAATTGATTGATATCACTATCTTTCACTTTGATCAGATTCTCAAGAAAATTTATTCTTTGCCCTCTGAAGTCAGGAGCCTTTCTATCGGCAGCTTTTGTATTTTGCATCCTGATTTGCTTTTCTAAATCGCTTATTCTTTTCCTTAAGCTGCTGTTGTAGAGTTTAACGGTGTTTATTTCCTTTTCATGCCTTTTTAGCCTATCATGCAGCTTTAAGAAATCAGATTCGTTCAAGATTTTATCGGCAATAACCTTATCAATTATTTGGTCTTCCTCATCCTTTTTCTCAATTATGCTGACAGCGCTTTTTATGCTTACTTTCTTTGTAATGACAAGTTCCTTTATCTTGTTGCTGATGCTGTGCTTCCTGTTCCCTTTAACAAAAAAGTCTATCTTGTCCAGCAATGGTTTTGCTGACTTGTAAGCGAACAGTGCAGACGCCAAGGCATCGCTTTGATGCTCGTCTTTAAAATCAAAATCATTTGTCATGCTTCTTTTTTCATCAACTTTGAGGTCCTCCTCAGGGCTAATTCTCTTAGCGCCAAGCTTTGCTGCAAACGCCTCTACAAGCCCGGGGATCTTTGCCTTGTCTGTGCCAACCAAAACAGTCTTGCCAAGTTTTATCGTTTCAGAAATAAGCATGCTCAAATCAAGCTGTTTTGAGGATTTCATGCAAATTAAGTTGCCTTCAATGTCAAGCACCGCATATCCTGCAGTCGTGCCTGGGTCTATGCCTACAATGAGCAGTTTCTTGTCTTCCATCTAAGTAATGGCAAGGCCTAGGCATTTAAATAGTTTTGCGCCAAAATCTTTATAAGCAAAATTGCGTTTCTAAAATGGCGATGGGTAGTAAGCACACAATTTTAGATGGCTGCATAGTTCGCGGCTTGGGGGAAGGGGCTTTCTTTATGTCCATGCACCATTATCAAAAAGAAATTAAAAAAAAGCTCGGGTTTAAAGCTTACCCCGGCACATTAAATCTGAAAGTCAATAAAAAACAGATTGATTTATTAAAAAAAATAAATTCAATAACAATTGTCGGTTTCAAAAAAGATAATAAAACGTTTGGCGGGGCGGATTGCTACAAGGCAAAAATCAAAAGCATAAATGGCTCAATTATCGTTCCTCATTTGACAAAGCATAAGGATGTGATTGAGTTTATTGCGCCTGTTCATTTGAAATCAGAATTAAAACTCAAAGACGGGGACAGAATAAAGGTTGAATTAATAAAATGAACAATGAGTATCTCAATAAAATGACAAAATTGCTAAGTCAAGCTCGGTCTGGACTAGCTCGTACACACCGGTTAGAATTCAAAAATTGTTTTGGAGCTATTGCTGGCTATGTTGATGGTCACATATTCGTCTCATGTGGGAAGTTTGGAGTCGCTCTTAGGCTCCCGCCAGAAACTCTTGATAATGTATTCAAAGAGAAGGGCGTGAAGCATTTGAAATATTTTCCTAACGGCCATGTAAAAAAGGAATATGCTGTACTCCCTAAGCGAATAATAAAAAGCAAACAACGGTTTAAAGGACTTATAGATAGAAGTATAAAATACGCATTATTATCTCTGTAATCATATTGTTGAAAAATAATCGGAAATAATTGAAATGAAAATAGGCGTAGCAGATACAACTTTTGCAAGGGTTGACATGGCAAGGTTCGCTGTAGATACCATAAAAAACAATTCCAATGCAAAAATAGCAAGATACACTGTCCCGGGCTTCAAGGACCTGCCTGTGGCGTGCAAGAAGCTGATTGAGGAAGACAAATGCGACATTGTCATTGCTTTGGGAATGGCCGGCCAAAAGCCAATTGACAAGCAGTGCGCTCATGAGGCTGCTATGGGCTTGCAGGCAGTTCAATTAATGACTAACAAGCACATTCTTGAAGTTTTTGTGCATATGGACGAAGCAAAAACAGAAAAGGAGATATATAACATAGCTAAAAACAGGGCTGAAAAGCACGCATTAAATGCTTTGGCCCTGCTGAAAGGCAAGACATCACTTGCAAAATATGCTGGCATGGGCAGAAGGCAGGGCAAGCAAGATGAAGGCCCTATAAAGGCGTGAAATCCAGAGGTTTGTAATGGCAGAAAAACTAGGCATGGTTGTTTCGCAATTTAATCATGAAATAACAGGCGAGATGAGCAAAAAAGCCCAGCAAAGAGCAAAAGAGATAGGGGCTAAAATTGTTAAGATAGTGGAAGTGCCTGGCTCTTATGAAATACCATTGGCTGTAAAGGAATTGCTGAAAGACAAAAGTGTGGAAGGAGTCATTACAATTGGTACAATCATCAAAGGCGGCACAGACCATGACATGGTTATAGCGCATGCCATAGCAAGAAAGCTCATGGACTTGTCATGCGAATATTCCAAGCCAGTTTCTCTTGGAATTTCTGGCCCAAATATAACATGGCAGCAGAGCGAGAAAAGGATTGACGAGTATGCACTAAGGGCTGTTGACAGCGTTGTGAAGATGCTGAGGAAGGCTTAAAAAAACTTCCCCAAAGGAGTTTCCAATTTCCTAATCTTTTTGGGCTTTGTAAGTTTTCTTATATTTTCCTGCTCCATTAAAGAATTCAAAAACATTCTTCTCGTCTTCTTATTCAAAATATTATGCTCAATCATCTCCGCGAGCTCAGCTGGCTTTAAGCCAGAATTCTTTAGAATAACACTTAATCTTTCCACATTTGTTTTCTTGAATTCTTTTACAATGTTGTCATTACTTAGAATATTTGATAAAAATTCCTTTCTGGAATTTGATGTAAATGAGTCATTAACCAGAAATTTTGCAAGTTTTGCAGGTTCGCTTAAAAGCAGGAACTTTGTTAATTGCAGCGTCCTTATTATATCATTCCTGTAATATTGGGTGTCTAGCTGCTCGATAACATCATAAAGGATGTTCTCAAATTCAATAACCTCCACTTCTCTTTGGTTGAATTCTCTTGTAATCTCGGCTTTTCTTGACTTCGGCACAGCCCCGAGTATTAATATTCTTTTTATTTTCTGTTTTTGGATTGAGAATTGCCTAACATGGCTGTTTATTGTCTCTTCAATAGCCTCATCATCAAATTTTTCATCGACAATTCTATTGATTGATTTGCTCAGGTTTGTTGTTTCTGGGATGTTATTAGTTATAGAGCAGCTTACTTCTATATGAAAAACCTCATTTACCTTGTCTTTGTCAAACTTCAAAGCGAGAATTCCTGCATCTTTGTTGCTGCTGGTCTTGATATTGTTAATCGTAAAAAGCCCCTTTTTGTTGTATTAGTAATTAACTATCTCTTTTTCAGCGCTCATAACCAGCCCCCTTTTAATGTGATATATTGACTATTGTTTATAAGGTTTTTGGTTTTGGATAGAGATAGTTTTTTAACGTAACAATCAATATACGGTCTTTCAGGCGAATTAAAAATGGGAATTGATGGAATATCAACAAGAAGGGAGTTTTTGGTAGGCAGCATTGCAGCATTATCTATGGCTGCTGCAGAACCTGTTAAATTTGCATATTCTCAAACTCAACATGGTAATGTAATTCAGCAGTGTGCAAATGATCTTGGTGAAGGGCACTACTATGAGGGAAAAGTGAAAATCTTTGGCATAATACATGCACTTGATGTGGCCGCTGTCTTTGACAGAAATTTATATGATAATCATTATTGCTCAAAACTTACAATCTTTAGATTGGGGGAAAAAGACAATGTCCTGTATTCATACAACTCACAGGGTTTGGTGTACAGCCAAAAGCTACTTCCCACATGGTGCAGGATTTACAGGAATTTTTCTATTGGGGTATGGCCCCTGATTTTGGCAAAGCATGACAGCATCGTCTTTGATTTTGAATACGACCAATACGGAAATCGGCTTTCGATAAGACGTTTCGAGGAAGTCCGAGAAGGTAAAAAGTCCACGGATAAAAATGGGGTTTTGATTCCTTACCGGGGACCCGGCACAATCTTGGATCTCCTAACGGGTATTGTCCAGACACTAAATGACATGAAGAATGGCAGGAAACCTGAAGCAGCTACTTTATTGAGCGATGTAGGCAATCCAAGTGTGGCTAGTATAGACATAAATGGTAGGGTAATAAAAGTAAATGTGGATAGTGAAGATTTCTCATTTAAATCGGCTAGTATGCATGTTGATGATTCATTTGAGCCCTTGGAAGTTAAGATAGAGAGAGCATATTCAATCGTAGATTTGGAAGGTCAAAGAGTAAGGCAGAAATCAAAGGTTTAGCAAATTCAACCCGATAAAATCATCATATTTTCTTTCTATTGCTGCGCCTAATTTAACCAGGATAACCTCGCATGTTGCGGAAATTACGCCTTCCTTTAAATGTCCTGCAATTGCCTTCATTTCCTCATCGCTTAATGTAATGTGGCAGTGTAGGTAAATCTCCTTGTTCATAGCTGTAATGTTGCCGCTCATATTGATTATCTCCAAAGGCTGCTTTAATGCTTTTGACGTGTATTTTTTGTTTTCAACGATGTAATGCGCCAATTCAGCTTCCCCTAAAGCGCCTATGCCGAAGAAGTATCCGCATTTTATTCTGTTTTTTGCGCAGAAATCCTTCAGAGTTTCTATTATTTTTTCTCCTCTTTCCAGTCTTATAAAGTATGTGTCTCTGATTTGTTTAAATTTCATTTTATTGGTTTTTCTTCAGAATAATTATATTTCCCCTCCCTTTTTTAATCTTTTCAATAACGCCTTTGTGCTCCAGCTCTGCAATCATCAGGCTTATCTTGGCTTCTGACAAAGGAATTTGCTTCCTTATGTCCTTTTGCGTTGTTCTTCCGCCTTCTTTTTTGATTATTTCTGTCATTTGATTCAGATAATCACCTTCTTTTTCCGCAATTTTAGGCTCGTCTTTTGGGCCTGCAATAATAACCTGTTGTTTTTTGCTTTTTGTTTTTTTAAAATAGATGAATAAAGCCAGTACAATGACAAAAACAGCCAAAATAAAAATTCCAATTAAGATCCCATTATTTCTTGTTTCAGCAATATTTTCATTCAAATCAATGTCAATGCCTTCAATGCCCTCTTCAATGTCAGGAAACAAGATTAAGTCCAGAACATAAGAGCCATCCTCCTTAACTGTGATATTCTCCTGAACAGATGCAATCAGGCTGTTCTTTTGCAATAGTTGCGCTTTAATTGTATAAGAGCCGTCAGGTACATTGAATGAGTAAGAGCCATTCTGCGCCACAATAAGCTGCTTTGGCGTTGTGTTGATTTCCACTCTTGCATTGCCTAACTTCTTGAGAGACAAGTCATAAGCAGTCCCATGAATAGTTGCTGCGCTTGCATAGTTGCTTAAGAATATTGCAAGAAATAACAAACAAATTAGTTTCATGAATTTGCCCATAATGCTGGTATTTTTTATAGGTATAAAAATATTATGGAAGCCAGAACCATTCTGAATTTCTTATTATGTCAAAAAAGGCTTATTTTGCCTTTATAAAGTAAAAATAGGCTGAATAAGGCTTCGTAAAGTTTTAAATTAAAGCAGAAACTGTTAATTTCCAGGCAAAAAAAGTTTATTTATAAATAAGGCAGTCTACACACATTTCAAGATTAATTTGAATTTAATACAAATTTTATATAAAAAATCAGGTAGTTGGAGGTTATCAAAATGAATATGAAAAAAACAATTGCATTTGCAATAATTGCGATATTTATTTTTAGCTTGGTGCCTTTGGCTTTTGCCGAAGAAGGTTCTGAAGATAGTACAAAAACAAGAACAGAAATAAGGGTTAGAGAGGAAACAAAGGATGATGTGTCAACAACAAGAACTGAGATAAGGGCTAAAGCTGAAGAAAGAAAACAAGCCAACATTGAAAGATTAAGGGCTTTGAACGAGACCCAAAGAGCCAAAATAGAGGCTCTGAATGCGGAAAAAATAGATATGCTTGCTAACTTGAACAGTGAAAGATTGAAAAAAATTGCAGAGCTTGACAAAAGACAGATCGAAAGATTAGCAACATTAAACATAAAAAATCTTGATAAGATAGCTGAACTTAAAAAGGAGAGGCTTGAGAGAATCTCAAAGCTAAGCGAAGAGAAGATAGAAAGACTTTCTGAGCTTGAAAAAGACAAGCTAGAGAAAGTTGCTGATTTGAATGAAACGGAGATAGAGAAATTCTCAACATTAAACAGGGCAAGATTAAAGGATTTAGCCAAACTTGACAAGGATATGCTGAAGGCGGAATTGAAAGCGTTAAAAATTGTTAAGGTTAAAAATGCCGATGACTTGGACAGGAGAGACATTCCTGAAGCAAGGCTTGCTCAATTAAGAGAAAGGTTTGATAAAGCAAAGGATGATTTTAAGGATGCAAAAGATGGATTGGAAGACGCAAGAAAAAAACTAAAGGAAGCCAGAGACAGAAATGACCAGAGTGCAACCTTGGAACATGCGAAAGACTACCTGATGCATACAGCTGATGTTTTGATAAATCATCTTGAAAAGACAAAAGCAAAAGTCCAGGAAAACAAGAACATACCAGATGACAAAGAAGCAAAAATTGTAGCTGAAATAGATGCCCAAATTGCTGAAATCAACAAAATAAAGGCGGATGCGCAGGCAGCAACAACCAAGGAACAGGTAAAAGAAGCTGCAAAAAAACTCCATGAAAAATGGAAAAGATTGCAGCACTTAATCAAGTTGTACGCAGAAAGGGTTGTAGCAGCAAGAGTTGAAGGGCTTGTTAAAGCGAGAAGATTGCAACTGCAAAGGACAAGTACACGCAGGCACAGGCAAAGCTTTCCACAGTTCTAGATTTAAAAGCAAGCAATGTAACCAATGAGCAGATAAAAGCTGCAGCTGACGAGGCAAATACATTGCTTAAGGAAGCCAGAGACGCAATAAAGGAAGCGCATGACATCTTGAAAACTATAGTGAAAAAGATTAAGGAAGCTGATCCTGAAGCGGACATCTCAGCTGATGTCGAAGTTGAAGTTGCCGAAGAGGCGCCCGCTTCAACTTAATTTAATTTTTATTTTTAATAATATTTTGGAAAAATTTAAATATAAATGTAATATTTGAGATTAAAAAGGTGGTAATATGAACAAAATGTTATTGTCTGTTTTTATCCTTCTGCTTATTTCTATTGCTGCATGCCAGCAGGCTGCAAAAGAGCCTGTGATGGAAAAAAAAGAAGATGTTATGCAGAAGACAGAAACTCCAACGGCAGCGACAGGAGATGCAGCAGTTGATGCAGTCGGCAAAGACCTGAATAATGTTGATACTGTTGAAAAGGACTTAAGTGTTGATGAGCTAAGTGACTTGGACGCTGGATTGGCTGACATACAGAATATTTGAAAGATTTATATTAAGTGCTATTTTCTTTTGTTTTATGATTAGGATTGATGGTAATTGGGGCGAAGGAGGTGGTGCTATCGTCAGAGTAGCTTTAGCCCTTTCCACAATCACTCAAAAGCCGTTTGAAGTTTATGATATTAGGAAGGGAAGAAAAGATTCTGGATTGAAAAACCAGCACCTTTATTGCGTTAAGTCATTGCAAGGTCTCTGCAATGCAGAAGCAGAAGGCGCAGAGCTTGGTTCCCTGCGTGTAAAATATTATCCAAAAAAATTGATTGCAAAAAATCTAAATATTGACATTGAAACTGCAGGCTCTATTACATTACTTTTACAAGCTTTATTGCCTCCTGCTTTATTTATCAGCAAACCTATTAAGTTAACATTGACAGGCGGCACTGACACAAAATGGAGCATGCCGTTTGATTATTTCAACAATGTTTTATTGCCGCAATTGCAAAGATTTGCCAAGATTGAGGCAAAACTATTGAAGCGCGGCTATTACCCAAAAGGAAACGGAAAAGTCGAAATCAAAATAAGCCCGAACTTCAAGTTAAACAATTTTTCAAGTTTTGAGGAATTTCATCAGCATTTGAAGCAGAATATTCAGAATTACAATTTAATTGAACAGCACTCCTTAATCCAAATAAAGGGGATTTCGCATGCATCTAAAGATTTGCAGAATGCAAAAGTTGCAGAAAGGCAGGCAGAATCAGCGCAGCAAATTTTAAAACAAAAATATTATGCTCCAATTCAAATAACATCACAATATCAAGATACTTTGTCAACAGGCTCTGGAATCGCGCTTTGGGCTGTATTCTCCAAAAGCAAAGAAGACGTAGATGAAAACAGCCCAATAAGGCTTGGTGCAGATGCTCTTGGCGAGCAAGGCAAAAGAGCTGAAATTGTTGGCGAGGAGGCAGCTCGCAGCTTGATTAAGGAGGTTGAAGGCAAAGCTCCTGTTGACAGGCATCTTGCAGACCAGATATTGCCATTTATGGCGTTAATTGGAAAGCCTAGGATAAAAGTTTCTGGGATAACAAGCCATTGCAGGACAAATATTTACACAATTCAGCAGTTTCTTGGAAATATTTTTAGGATAAATGAAGAAGAAAAAATAATTTCAATAAACGGTTAAATCAGTAATCCAGTCAAAACAACAACATTTTTAAATCAATTTCTTATCCCAAGCAGAAAAATGACAGAGAAGCAGGCAGTATGCACATCGTGCAAGAAGAGAATCTCAAACACAATAGGCTCTACAAGGTTTATGTGCCCTAGATGCGCGAAAGTGGAGATTGTGAGGTGCAACCATTGCAGGAGGATAGCTGCAAAATACAAGTGTTCTGCATGCAATTTTGAAGGTCCAAATTAAGATGGCTAATGTAGTTGTCACGCTTAGGATAATGCCGCAAAGCACTGAAGTGAACCTGTCCGAAATTGAGGCTGAAGCTAAAAAAGAAATTATCAAATTTTGCAATTCACAGGAATTCAAAGCCCAGATTGAGCCCATAGCATTTGGGCTGAAGGCATTGAATCTTATGTTTGTAATGGACGAAAGCAAGGGCAGCACAGAGCAGCTGGAAAAGAAGATAACCGATATTGATGGGGTTGAATCTGTTGAAGTCACTGATGTGAGAAGGGCAATAGGTTAGCCAAACAGCACCCATTCTAACATTGTTGGAGTTGTCTGCCAAGTTCCTCCTATCGCAGCAACATTTCCCTCAATTGTTTTTACACAGAGAGTCTGGCCAGAATAGACTATTGAAACTGCATTGTCGCTGAAAATGCAGTCTTCTTTCTGAACATCTTTTACTGGCTTGTTAAGCACGTATATTTTTGCAGGAGTCAATGCAGTGAAATGAACATATGTATCATATTTTCTTGAGAACAAATCGCTTTTGTCTGCTCTTGTTTCGGCAAACTGAGCCTTCTCAAAATCATAATACATAGCAAAACTGCTTAGGTTGATTTTGCTGGATTTAAGCGTTGGAGCTGAAGCATTTTCAGGCTGCGGCATTTCAGCATGCTCCTCAACTGGCTTTTCCTTGGGCTTCTCTTCAACACCTTTTGCAGGAGCTAAAAGATTTAATTCTGCATCTATTTGCCCTGTCCTTCCAGCCTTTACATTAACAGTTTTTTCAAAATCTGCATATCCTTCTTTTTTTACAACCACATCATATGTTCCTACGGGCATATTGTCCAACTCCAATGGAGTGTTTCCCTTGAATTCTGCATCAACATAAACCTGCGCTTGGCTTGGTGATGAGCCAATAACAAGCACACCTGTGTCCGCAGCCTCTTCTGGTTTTTCCTCCGGCTTCTTTTCTGCTGGTTGGCACCCATAGAGAAGTATGACAAGAAACACCGAAAAAATAAGTATGGTTAGAATACTTCTTTTTTCCATTTTTATACATGCTGTGAATAACAGGTATAAAAATTTATTCCTTTTTCAGCAAATTAGCCAATTTTAGATAAGGCATATTGCTTCTTATCCCCTCGCCTTTGAAATGAGTTTCACTTGCTTGGTAACCTATTTTCTTTAGTTTATTCATTAAGATTTCCTTTTTTTGCAGTTTTTTAATGCTGTTTCTTTCGCAAATGTCATGCAGGTCATAAAATCCGACAGTTTTAATTTTTGATTCTTCTTTGATTGTTTTCAAAAAATTGATTAAGTTTTTATTGTTTTTGAATATCTTATTTTTTATTGCATTGTTGAATATTCTGTTGCATAATTGATCATCCCATAAATCTCCGAGCCACATCGGCCCAGCATCATTAAACTTGCCGTGCTGCTTCAAGGTGTCATCAACCTTGTTTTTTCCCTTCTCATTTTTCAGGAAAACCCGCATGTAATGCTCTTTCGAATAGGAAAAAACTGGAATAAGCGCCTTGTCATACTGTGCAGCAATCAATTGAATTTTCCTTACCAAAATCCTTAATCCTGTCTCATGCATTATCGCGTCTTTTTTAGGCACTGCCCAGTACTTTCGAATGCACGCTTTTGGAAATGTGCCGCATAATGCGGATGTGTCGGTTGCAGTGACTGCAAGAATGCCGTTCCTTGCCAGTCTTATAATGGCGTTATTCAGCAGAAAATTTGGGGACCCAAACGGGTCAATGTCAATATAATCAAAGCCCGTGGATTTTAATAAAAATAAATTGGCATCTTCATTGCTTATTGTTATTTTTGGATTATCCTTATATCTAATTTTATTCAGCATCAAATTTTTCCTTATTGATTTAATTGCATCTTGACTGTGGTCATTAATATGAATTTTTTTTATTTTGTCTTTATTTAACTCCTTCAAAAACCTGATGCTTCTCACCCCAGTTGCTGCCAAGGGGTCTGCTATCTGTAAATTATTTTTATTTATTGAATTCAGCAGCAGTATTGAAATGTCCCTGTTCAGGCTCATGGCAGGGTTGTAGAAAACTCCCATTGAGTTGTAAAAAACACCCATTCCCTTTGATATTTTTTCTGCTGTTGGCATTTTTAATCTGATTAGTCCTTCGTTAGCAATTGTTTCCATAACGGCAAAAAAGCCTGTTTTTAATAAAAAGCTTTCCCATTACAAACTTTTAAAAACATAGAACCTTTACTTCATGCTGGTTAAAATGCTGCGGCAAATAATAATTACAGTGATGGGGAATGTGGACTCTGGAAAAACCCAGTTGCTTGATACAATCAGAAATACCGCTGTAGTGGAATCAGAGCCGGGCAAGATTACGCAATGCATAGGCTGCTCGCTCATACCAATGGCCACCATAAGGAAAATTTGCGGAAATTTGCTTGAGCAGCACAAGCTTGCAATAAAAATACCGGGCTTTGTCATTATAGACACACCTGGCCATGCCAGCTTTACAAGCCTAAGGAAAAGAGGCGGCAACCTGGCTGACATTGCTGTAGTGGTGATAGATGTTAACGAGGGTGTAAAGCCACAGACTTTGGAGTGCATAGACATCCTTAAGCAGTACAAAACTCCTTTCGTGGTTGCGTTAAACAAGATTGACTTATTGGCAGGATGGAATTCGGGCTTGAAAGTGAATTTGCTTGAAAGCATACAAAAGCAGAATGAAAACGCAATGCTGCTTCTTGAAAAAAGGCTTTACGAGGCTGTTGGAAGGTTAAGCGAGCTTGGATTTAATGCTGAAAGATTTGACAGGGTTGAGGATTACACAAAACAGATTGCAATAATTCCAACA
>JACPMS010000036.1 GCA_016185875.1 Candidatus Woesearchaeota archaeon
GCCTTCTCAAGTCCTTGAACTGGTAGGCATAAAATGTCTTGTCAAAAAAATCAAAAAGCTGGCTTTTGGTTTGAGTGAAATTTGCAGCTATCAGCGACAAGACATAAGTTCTGAGGACAGGCTCGACAGCCAGCTTTGAATAAATCTCCTCTGGAGTTCCATTTACATACCTTTCCTCTATCTTCTCCTTCTCTGCTTTTGCAACTGCAATTGCGATTGCCTGGCCTTCCTTGTCATAATTTGGCCTGCCAGCCCTGCCAGACATCTGCATATAGTCCAAAACAGGAATCCATGTCAATCCATGCACTGTGTATCTCTTCAAATCTTTTATTATCGCCCTGTAAGCCGGTAAGTCAACCCCATATGAAAGTGTTGGCGTGCAGCAGATTATTTTTATTCTGCCGTTCCTGAAATTATCCTCGATAATGTTTTTCTGCTCATGGGTGAGCCCTGCGTGGTGGAATGCAATTCCCTTCTTCATGCACAAAGCCAGCCTTTCGCATTGTTTTGTTGGTCTTGAAAGCGCATTTAATGCCCTGTCCGCCAATGCCTTCAATTCTTCATTGTCGCTCTTCACCTTTTTTGAGATTTCCTCTGCAGTTTTTTCAGCTGACTTTTTTGTGTTTGTAAACACCAGAGCCTGCTTTCCAATCTTCAAAGTGTCCAAAGCAACATTAAGCACAGCGCTGTCACTCTCTTCATCAATTTTTATTGGATTTGCCATAATGCTGAAGAAGAAAAGGTGGTTTATAAAGATTGTTGAAAAAAATTTAAAAAAGTTTTGATACAGATTTACCTGCCTTTATCGCCACAACTGCCCCAATGCCGTACCCTAAAGGAAGCCAAAGCGGAATTCCAAATATTGTTGGATTTCCATAGCTCCAAATGCCTGTAGGTACAAGAGTCAACTCAATAAGTAGTCCGAGAATAAAACCAGCAAAATACACAAATTTCCCTTCTTTATCTGTCCATTTTAGCAATACAAAAACAGATACAAAAACAAGGGCAATAGTCAATACTATATTGTTTTTCCATAAATAATAAAACAGAATTAATTCAGCTGTATAGATGAGAAATCCGATTAAAATATCTTTTTTTGCCTCATTCATATTACAATGACATTTATCAACTGCTCAACCGAGTCAGTTCCGTCGCTCACAATTACTTTCACAGTTTTTGTTCCAGGGGCTGTGAATATTCTTTGATGAAGCGGCGTAGCCTTGTATTTCTCGAAAAATCCAAAATCCCATGTGTAAGAGAGTTCATCATTGTCGTCATCAACTGCTTTCACAAACATCAGCGCCGGCTGGTTTGCCTTTGCAACAATGCTTTTAGTGGCATCAATTATGCGGGGAGCCCTGTTTTTATCAGCTATTTCAATTTTTGCTATCTGCCTTGCCTCTGCTTTGCCGTCGCTGGCAGCAAAAACCAGGTCAAATTCCTTTGTCTCCTTTTTATTTGCTGTATCGTAGCTTGGTGCCCATAAAAATGCATTTCCCTTTAATGAAGAGCCTTCTGGAGGGTTATCGATAGAATACTTGATTTCATCGCCATCCTGGTCATTGGCGTTAAGCAAAATAGCAATATTGTCGCCTTCTCTTGCTTGTACATCCTTGATTTTTTCAAAAACAGGGGCTTTATTGATGCGCTTTATGCTTATCTGCACAAACTTTGAAGTCTCTAATAAGCCGTCGCTTGCAGTTACCTTTGCATAATAAGTTCCGGCATCTCCAAAATTAGATTTGTAATTGTCTTTGTTTACGAAGCCAGAGTAGCTTAATGTTACTTTGTCCCCATCCGGGTCATAAGCTTTTGGCGCAATTTTTAATGCATCGCCTTCATTTATGGTTATTGGCTCCATGTCATCAATCACAGGAGCCCTATTCACATCTTTAACAGTTACAATGACATTCTGGACTATTTTTTTGTCTTTTGAGCTGGCTGCAAACTGTATGTAAAAACTCTTGCTCAAAACCCTAAATTTATCCATAAGCCTATCGACAAAATCCTCTTTTCGGATAGTGTCAAAGCCCGGCTTCCATGTGAATATATTTCCCTCAAGTTTTGCGCCTTCTGGCAGGTTATTTGCAGAAAAAGTAATTTCATCTCCATCAGGATCATTGGCTTTTAATTTGATCTCAACCTCTTCATTCTCATTTATGTACATATTCCCTATTTGTTCAAAAACAGGCGCTCTGTCAGCATCATTGACAACAGCTTTGACAGTTTTATCGCCGCTAAAGCCTTTTCCTTCAGCATGGACTTTTATTTCATAAGTTCCTGCGTCATTGTAATTTGTTTTCCACTCATTTTTGCTGCCAACAGGCTCGGAGATTGAATAAGCCAATCCATATTTCTCAAACTCAGGAATATTTAATTTGACAGCATCATTTTCATTTACAGCAACATCTGGAATGCTGTCCAATAAGCTTTGCACATCAACATTTTCCACGTTCACATTCCATTCCTTGCTTGTGCTTGCCATACCATCAGACACTGTGACTGAGATTTTATGGGTACCAGCGTCATTGTATGTTGTGTCATAAGAAAATTCTTGCCCATCTTTCACCTTTTTAGTTCAAATCGCTTGCTGACACCTCAAAATTAACTGATTCAGATTCTTTGATATTCAAATCATCTTGCATCGGGCTGAAAGAATCTATCTTAGGGGTTTCTTCCTTTTTTTTGACAACGAGCAGTACATCCTCTGAAACGCTTGTTGTGCCGTCAGAAACAATTATTGTTGATTTATACTCGCCAGCATCCCCATAAGTTGTCTGCCATTCCCCATTTTCGTTAAGAGGGGCAGTATATGCAGTTATAAGCCTGTCAGCATCAGGATCTGTGGCATTTGCCTGCAAACTTATCTTCTCTGTTTCCTGAATTACAAAGGCCTTTATAGAAAAAACAAGGGAAGGAAAAGCCAGGAATATAATTAAAAATAACATAACTCTTTTGTTCATTCATTCCCCCTCTAAAAAGAAAAAAATAAAAATTATTTTTTCTGGATTATGTCCCCTATCACTGGCGGCCTGTTGACATTCTCTACAGTCACTGTAAATGCCTGCTCTGCTGTGTCCTGGCCGTCGCTTGCGCTTACAGTAACTTCATAAGTTCCTGCGCTGTTGTAGTCAGTCTGCCATGTGAAAACATTGTCTTCTTGCGTGAATCTCTTGTCGCTTATGAAGTATGTTATGGAATCCTTGTCATCGTCTGTTGCCAATGCTGTTATCACAATTTTGTCGGTCTCTTTGGCTTTTATATTGTCTATTTTCTCCAAAACAGGCTTCCTGTTGACATTTTTTACATCCACAGACCAGATTTTGCTTGCGCTTGACACTCCATCTGAAACATCAACTTTAACAGTATGCGTGCCTGCGCTGTCATAGTCTGTTTGATAAGTGTACTTGCTGTCTGTCCCTACATCATCCCCGTCAAGCTTCCATGCATATGTCAGTGTGTCTTTATTCAAGTCGCTTGCAGCAACGCTGAAATCTATAGCCTGGTTTTCATCAATTGCCAGGCCGCTTTCGATTGGCTTTGCGCTGTCAATTGTTGGCGCTTCCTCTTTCTTGTTTACAATTACCAAAACGTCCTTTGATGTTGTTAATTCCCCATCAGAAGCTGTGACAGTAACTGTGTATTCGCCAGCATCTCCATATGTTGTCTGCCATTCTCCATTTTCGCTTAAAGGGGATGTGAATGTGAAAACTAAGTTTGTATTTTTGTCAGGGTCTTCAGCTTGTGGTGACAGGCTTACAAGCTCTGTTTCCTGGACTGTTATAACAACTGGCTTTCCTTCTGGCTTCTGTTCAGTAACTTTCTCTTCAGGCTTTTCCTCTTTAATTGCTTCCCCGGTGACTGGTTTTTCCTCTTTCTTCATCTCCTCTTTTGGCTTTTCTTCAGCCTTTATTGCTTCCTCAGGCATCTTTTCAGCTTCCTTTTCAATGAAAACATCCTGCTCTGGAAGGCTTGCATCAATATGATTTGTGAATTTTATAGGAACTTCGTACTTTGTTGCATTGCCTGCTGGCGCTGGCATCAGGAAAAATATCTGCACATGGGTATTTGAGCCAAAATCGCCAGGGCTTGCTCCATATGTTTTGCTGTCGCTGTGATAAGCCAAGGCAATCATGGAAGCTGTTTCCTTTGTGCTTGCCTCAAGCGCCTTTAGCTTTAATGAGAATGAGCCAATGCCTCTTGAGTCTGCTGTGAAGCTGTTTTGCGAGCCGTTTTCTGCGCCGCAAGGCTTGTCAACTATATTTGGCTCAGGGGGGAAAGTAAGCCTTGAGCACCATACTGTATAGACTCCGTTTGGCACAAGGTTCTTGAAAGAAAGCTCCATCTCTGCATTCCCATCATCAACACTGTAAATTCCAATTCCGGATGCAGACAGCCATTGCTGCAAAGTAAATCCAAGTGACTTGCCTTTGTCAAATGGGCCAAGGGGATTTGGGCCAACCTTAAAGGGATCATGCGCTGTTGGCGCTGCAGTAGCATACACTTCTTTTGCCAAATTAGCCGGGTCTTTGGCAGCATCCCCTTCCAGCCTTATAACTTTTGTCGCAGTTTCTTTTGGAGTTTCCTTTGGGGGGGCCCCGTAAAGAGTTTTGTAGACTTCGCAGCTGCTCAGCAGGAAAACAGAAATTATCAGCAAACCAACCAATTTTGTTTTAAAATTCATCATGCACCCTCCTTTATTTTATCTTTCGGCAACAAATTAAAAGTGTTGCTATTCTAAAATAATAACTTATATTTAAACTTTGTGGTAGTTAAAGATTTTTTATTTGCTTCGGAAAAGAATATTTTCAAGAAGATGCAATGAACCATTCTAAATAAATTTGTATTGAAAAGAAATGGGCCTGCGCAGATTTGAACTGCGGACCTTTCGAAACGACCTAGCTTGCCTAGCTTATCAGTCGAACGCTCGAATTGCCCAGCAAATGCAAGTTGCTGCCAGACTGAGCTACAGGCCCGATGAAAGCGAGCCAAAACTTTGCGGTTTTGGCATGCCAACGCCCTCGACCAGACTCGAACTGGTGACCTTGTGATTAACAGTCACACGCTCTGTATAGCCACATTATATGGAACCTACTGAGCTACGAGGGCATTTATTTTTTGTATTAGATTTTTGTTTAAATAGGTTTCTATGACCAAGTAGATAATTTTAAAAAAGGTATCCTATTATTAAACTTAAATGGGAGTGGTTTAATGAGCATTAGTTCAATAGTTGATAGCTGTGAATCTATAAGCGGTCTTGTTGCAAAATTGCCACAGGGCGAGCTTTCCTTCTTAAGGGAAAGAAAAGAAATTTTAGAGCTTAAGGATGAAAGAGAGCAGCCAATTTACAATGTGGATTCTTTTGCCATTCTTCAAAGGGGTAATCCTGAATACTTTGAAAAAACACCTTATTGGAGTTATGCACAGTTGATATGTTATGCCTTGACTACGAATACTTCGAAAAGAGAGGAAATTATTTACGCCATGCGAAAAAAAAAGAAAAGGCAAATAAATGCATTCATAGTAGAGGTTACGCATAGGGCACCAGGAATAATGCAACAAAGAGCAGAAGAAAGAAGGAAAGCGAGGATTTACAACAATGAAAACAAGCCTGTTACTCCTGCATTTATAGCTTCTAGATTAGGATTGTCAGTTGAAGAAGTGGTTGAATTGGCAGATAATTCTGGAACAAGTATTCGTAAAGGAGCACGCATTGAAATAAGTTTAGGCCCATATATAGCATATTTGGCTACGCGTGGCTACGATATAGGAAAGCTGCAACATTATTATGATAACACAACTAGAACACCAGGCTCGCACAACAGAACACCAGTGGGAAGAAATCATAAATGATTCAAATAAAATAAAAATAAATTAAGATTTAATTGATCCCGACAACCTTTATCTTGAATGTCAATTCCTTTCCTGCCAAAGGGTGGTTTAAATCAACAACCACATTGTCTTCATTCACTTCATGAACAATCCCGGGAATGTTTTGTCCTTTGGGCCCTTTAAGGACTAGTCTGCCTCCAACTTCTATTTGAGGCGGAAATTTGTCTCTTGGGACTTTTATTATTAATTGCTCATTTATGTTACCATAAGCGTCTTTTGCTGTGATTTTGATTGTTTTTTCCTCATTCACTTTCATGTCCTTTATTCCATTTTCAAATCCAGGTATAACATGCCCTTCTCCAATTGTGAATTCCAATGGCTCTCTTCCCTGAGAACTGTCAAAAACAGTCCCATCATCTAAAGTGCCTGTGTAATGAACTTTTACTTTATCGCCTTGCTTCAATTGAATCACCTAACAAAATAGAGATTAGTGAGAATATATAAATATAGGGCAGATTAAAAAAAAATTTATTCTTAAGATTAATTATCTGGCAGCATTTTCCTCTTCTTGCTTTCAGTTTCTTCCAGATAATTTTCCGGGCTGGTTACTTTTTGCCCGCTTCTTTTTTCGAGCTCTTTTCTTGCAACTCCTGCCACTAATCCGCCTTCCTTTGCAGCTGCTTTATTTTGTCCAAAGCCTTCAGCATCTTTGTTCCTGGCAATTCTTGTTGTGGAGGCTTCTCCGAGCATGGTAAATATCAGCTCAAGGTCATTCATATGGTCTCTAAGATTTTCTTTTTTCAGCCCTTTGAGCTGCTGGTATTCATTTGGTGTTAAGCCAAAAGTGGCTTTTGAGATTTCAGAAGTGAGAATTGAGTATTCTGTGTCAGTTTCCACGCCTCTTTTCTTCCATTCATCTGTTAATTCATCTCTTATGGCAATGCCCCTGACTCTCTTTTCTATCCAATCATCAGAATAGCCTTTTTGCTTGTAGATTTCTTTCATGCGCTTTTGCGCCAATTCCGGGTTTTCTATCTCCTGGACACGCTCGTAGCCTACCTTAGCGAGCCAGCGCTTGAACGGCTCTGCCTTTTTTGATGGAATGGACTGGATAATCCTGAATATTGACTCAGTGTTCGCGCAGTCAGTTTCATAATATTTGCCATCTGATGATGCTAATTTCAGTTGGTTACATTTTGTAACCACCTCACTTCCCTCTTCTTTTAATCTATGCTTGAGGACTTTCCAGTAATTTCTTGCATCCTGGCTCTCAGAAAGCACCCCCACAATATCAACTACCGAAAACCACCATTCGTTATTGTCCCAAGTCCTCCTGATTTGTTTTCCCTGGAATACGACTAGTGCTTTTTCATGTTCTGTCATTTTAGCAAGAGGGGGATTGTCTTGTTTAAATACTTTGTCCGAGCATGTCCAGTGCTTTTCCAATAGCTATATTGCACTATAGAATCAATTATTTGGAATATAAAAAGGTGTGGTGGACTGGCTAGTCTTATTTTTAACTTTACCAAATATTACAAAACTTACAACATCTCCTACTTTAAGATTTCTTTCCTTCATGACTTCTGGCGGGATAACAAGAGCCGCGCCATTTTTTCCGAATTTTATTATTTTTAAGGTTAGGATTTTTAAGAGTTAAAGTTTTGCCGATTTTTTAAGACATTATTTTTTGAAAGTTTTATCAATTTTTTCTAAAATAACAGATGAAAAAGGTTTGATTATGTTATATAATACAAATGCACCAAATATAAGGCTAAAGATACTTATTAGGTTGTTAGTTTTAAACAGTTGATAATGGAACAATATTTTGATTAATATAGCTAAGATAATGGACATAAAAATTAACGTAAATACATTTTCCTTTAAGTCTAACTTATAAAATTTATCCCATAATCTATAATGCAATGGTATTTTGTTAGTATGAAGATTAATCCCTTCAAAAAATTTGATTAATTCACTAAAATCTTCATGGTGTATACTTTCTATAATTTTGTTTAAATTTTCTATTAGTATTTTTAAATTGTTATGGTCAAACTTATGGCTCAATTTATCCTTTACTTCTGTTTTTAAGAAAATTCTTAACAAACTGAAAGATTGTGAAATCTTTTTATCTATTCCAAATCCCCTATCAACAAACAAATAATTATCAATTGTTTTAAATGAATCTAGTGTTATTTTTAATCTTTCACGTGCTAGACTTAAATCTTGCGTTAATGTTTTGGATTTTATATGTTGTTCCAAATAATTTTTTAATAATATCAAATTTAGAATTATCCTATCTTTTTGAGATCTTTTAATCTTAAGGTATTGTTTATATTTACTATATACAAGATAACTAGTAAAAATGAAAAGTAATAGAAAGACTAATGCTAACCATTTAGAAACAATAAGTGCAAAAAACATTGCATAGAAAAGAAAAAAATCTAGCAATCCGTATTTAGCTAATGATTTTTCAACCAATCTTTCTTGACTTAATTTAAATCTATGCTCATGACTAATTTCGTCTAAATCCATACTATGAAGTGAATTATACAAGTATATATTAGTTTCTTAAATTAAACCTCCACTTCCC
>JACPMS010000037.1 GCA_016185875.1 Candidatus Woesearchaeota archaeon
ATACAAACTACCTCCATTTCAATAGAAGCGTTGGGCACCGGAAAGGCAGCCAATATAAATATAATTAATAGTTTAGGAAATTTTGTAATGGGTAGAGATAGCACTACGGGGGGGAGTTTATTTGGTGGTGCAGGAACATTAGCTAATGCTGTTCAAATTGGAGATAGAACTAACAATGCTTTACAGTTATTTACTAATGATATAGCTCGGGTCATAATTTCGGCCTCTGGCAATGTTGGCATCGGAACGACAGTGCCCTTAAACACATTGCATGTCAATGGCACTGGATTTTTGGTTACAAACACAACAGGAACAGCAAATGTTTTTGTGTTTAATGCAACAACAGGCAACGTCGGCATCGGAACAACTAATCCAACAGCTAAGCTCCACATCAATGATTCATCTGCAAGCGGTGCATTGTTGATTACAAACGTATCTGGAACGCCAATATTCTTTGTCAATGGAAGCTCTGGAGTCACAAAAATAAATGGAAGCGTGATTGTAAACGACCAGGCTCTTGCAATTTCAGCTGCCCACAATGACTTCAGGCTTGTGCTGGATGACAATACAACAACAGCTAATTTGACTCTGCAGAAAGTGACAGGCAACCAGATTAACATCAATGGAGCAGCCAGAACAATTAATACACCGCCAAAGCTCAGCGCAGGCAGTCTTTCAGCAAGCACAAATTACTTCGTCTATGCTTTCTATAACGAGTCTTCAGGAATAGTTGCGCTTGAAGCAAACACAACTGGATATAATATAAGCGACAGCGGCAGGCCAGAAAGAATCAATGCTTCTACAAGAAGATTGGTGGGAATGGCAAGGACAACTCCCTCAACAACCTGGGTTAGCAACACAACAAGCAGGCTTGTTGCTTCATACGACCATAGAAAACCAGTAAAGGGCAAAGCCGCTCTTAAAGCCACTGTTGACAGAACTAGTACAACCATGGCAGAAATCGACACCTCTTTGCGCATAGAATCCCTAACATGGGCTGATTCCGCTATAACCCTGTTTTATCGCGGAACAGGCAACGCCCAAGGCACAAGTCCAATAGGTAGTATTTTAACAGCTTTAACCTATGACTCAGTATCTCCTCCTAGCGGCACTGGCGTTTCTTTTGAGGGCAAGACTGCAGGCGGCAATGATATTGAAAATATTGCATTTAGCCGTACATATGACAGCGGAGAACTATCCGAAGGCAATCATACTTTTATGGCGTACGGCGCCAGCAGCAATGGCCTAAACGTCCAATGGTTTGAAGGAGGCAATATTGGCGACAATGTTCAGGAAGGGATATTTTGGCAATGATAATGAGCAAAAAAATGAATGCCCAAAATTAAGTGATTGCGATGAAAAAAATCAAAAATAAAATTGTGATGAACATAAAATACAAGAAAAAACACAAGGAGAACAAATGCGAATTGAAATTGACATCAGCGGACAAATTCAGCAACTGAATTATGACTCTGCCTTGGGCTTTTGGAGAGATAATGGAATAGAAAAATCTGTTTACCTAAAGTCTGAAACAAAAAAGGAAATAATCAAAAGATACAAAGGGCAAGTTACAAGCTTAATTGAGAAACTGCACTGCATTCTAATTTACTATTGCATAAGAGACTATTTAGATAATGTTAACGAGATTAAAATATGCAGGGACATAAATGTCAGAAGGCTAAAGAATTTTCTGCCTTTATTGTTTAAGAATCATAATTATCTCGAATATGTAAAAATTGCGATAAGAAGTAGTGATGAGCCAGAGTCAAAAGCGCATAGAATTGCCTTGAAGACATTCAGAAGAAGAAAGTTTGCTATCTTGTTAATAACAAGGGAGATGATTGAAAATGTCTTGTTTGAATTTAAAAAGTAAGGGTGGGCATGCAAGCATGCAGGTCCCGATTATGCTGTGCTTCAAATCCACACAGCTCCTCCAGGCAACCCTTACAGGAGCATATAATACCATCCCATATTTAAATCTTTTGCTGAGGAAATGCAAAAAACACATGCCATAAAACATGGATACCAAAAATCAAGTGATTGCGATGAAAAAAATCAAAAATAAAGTTGCATTGAAAAAAATGCTGATGTTTTTCATTTTGTTGTTTATAGGGTTATCTCTTGCTTATCGAGCATTTGCTAAAAAGAAAGATTTAAATATGTCCTAAATATGAAACATATGGTTCAAAAATGGAACAAATAGAGCTTGAAATCGTGCTGGCACTAATAAGGCGCAATGAGCTGCATGTGAGAGGAATAGCAAAATTCGCAAACCTGCCTCATGCAAATGTCTCAAGAGCCATGAAAAGAATGATTGATGGAAACGTAGTTGACTTCAGGATGCAAGGCAAAAACAAGCTTTTCAAGCTCAAAAAAGGCATGGAGGCGCTTAACTATGCTTACATTGCTGAGCATTTTAAGCTTTTAAGGCTATTCAACAGGTACCCTTTCATTTCGGTAATGGCAGAAGCGATATATGCTAAGACTGATGCAAAGCTAATAGTCATCTTTGGCTCGTATGCCAAATTCAGCGCAAAAAAAGACAGCGATATAGATGTTTTCATAGAGACAAAACATAGAAACCTCAAGGCTCAAGTTGAAAGTATTGATTCAAGATTAAGTATAAAGATTGGAATATTTGACAAGAACAATTTGCTGATAAGAGAAATAGTCAAGGACCATGTAATACTTAGGGGAGTTGAATATTATTATGAAAAAAATAAAATTTTTGATTAAGCTGAACGAAGAAGGCAAACTTGACATTACAGAGCCTTCGGTTGAGATTGCGGATTCTTACGCTCAAAAGTCAGACAGCCATCTGGAATCGGCAAAAATATTGCTAAAATCGAATAAGCTGGAAGAGTCTGTGTCAATGGCATATTACAGCATGTACCACATCCTTCTTTCACTGCTGTTTCGATGCGGAATCAAAAGCGAAAATCATGCTGCGTCAATTTTGCTTTTGAATGAACTTTTTAAAGAGGATAATCTTGCGAAAGAAATTAGTTTTGGCAAAAAGGAACGAATCGACAAGCAGTATTATACTGATTTTAGGCTGAGTAGGCTGGACTGCGATGACATGATGAAAAGAGCTGAAGGTTTCATTACTGGACTAAAAATCATCATAAAGAATCTTAATGAAGAAAAAATTCTAAAATTAAGGTACGAGCTTATAGCTGCTTTGCAGAAGGAATGAATACAAACAAATCCGAAAACAAAATGACAGAAAAATACAAAAACATCAAAACTTAGGTGATTGCGATGAAAAAAATCAAGAATAAAATCCCATTGAAAAGAACACTTGCATTTTTCATTTTCTTAGTTATGGGAATTTCCATTGCATCATATGCATTTGCCAAGTCTGGCGCAGATTCTGTCTTTGAAAAGCCGGCAAAAGCAATTGACCTGGCTCAATTGGATGAAGAGGTAAGCAAAGCCCTTGGGCTTAAAGAGCACATCGGGCTTTCAATGTCAGGCAGCAAAGATGAAAGCGGCAGGATTACAGTGCATTTCAGCAACCAAAACATAACACCAACTGAAGAGCAGGTTGAAATTGCAAAGACGGCTATTGAAAAGCATAAAGCAAAGCCAAAGCCCAAAGACAGGCTGGCATATTTGTCAAACCAATCCCTGTTTGAAGGGCTTGAAGCCGGGGACATTGCTGTGTTCAGCATCAATGCTAATTCAATTGTGCCGTTCAGAAAGGCTGATGCATCAGCTGACAGTGCAAACATAATTGGGGTTATTTCTGACAATCCTTCAGACTTCTTCAAAAAAGAGGGGATTAGCTTTCCTTTTGTCTCTTACGGGTTTGCAGTTACCAAGGTGAATCTTGAAGGCGGCAATATCAAGGTTGGGGATCCAATTGGGATTTCCTCAACTGCCGGTGTTGGCAGGAAAGCATTGCTTGAAAGAGTAATTGGGTATGCTTTAGAGGATTACAATTCTGGCTCCATAGATGACAAGATACTGGTTTTGTTGCAGCCAAGCTTGTATCAGGTGACAGCGCAGCAAGCAGCACCGCAAGCATCGCTCACAAGAATAAGCGAAGTGAATGGCTCTGTCATTATAAGGCTTGGGTAAAGGTTTCGAAATTAAATTTAATCCCGCAATCTTTTTATATAACCTATTAATCTTTCTCTTCAAAAAATAAGAAGGGTGGTTTTATGATAAATGTGGCTATAAACGGCTTTGGAAGGATTGGACGCTTGGTTCTCAGGGCTGGCGTGAAGGACAAAAACATAAACTGGGTTTGCGTCAATGACATTACAGACGCAAAGACATTAGCGCATCTTTTCAAGTATGATTCTGTTCACAAAAAGTACAGCGGCACAGTTGAGCATACAGAGGACTCTCTAATTGTGGATGGAAAGAAGATTAAGGTTCTTTCCATTCTGGACCCGGAAAAACTGCCGTGGAAAGAGCTTGATGTTGATGTTGTCGTGGAAAGCACAGGCAAGTTTACTGACAGGGAAGGGGCAGAGCACCACCTGAAAGCTGGCGCCAAAAAAGTCCTTATAAGCGCTCCTGCAAAGAATCATGACCTTACGATTGTGATGGGTGTAAATGAGGATATGTATGACAGGAATAAGCACCACATTGTGAGCAACGCATCCTGCACAACAAACTGCTTGGCGCCTGTAGTTAAGATTCTGCATGATAATTTTGGGGTAAAAAGAGGATTCATGACTACAATCCATGCTTACACAGCTGACCAGAAGCTTGTTGATTCCCCCCACAAGGACTTGAGAAGGGCGAGAAATGCAGCCTTGTCCATAATACCGACAACAACAGGGGCTGCAAAGGCAGTTGCTGAAGTAATCCCAGAGCTTAAGGGCAAGCTTGACGGGCTTGCATTCAGAGTGCCAGTTGCAACCGGCTCTGTCACGGATTTTGTATGCGAGCTTGAAAAAAGCACCACAAAAGAAGAGATAAACAAAGTTTTCAAAGGCGCTGCCAACAACTTGAAAGGAATTCTAGAGTATACAAACGAGCCAATTGTCTCAGTTGACATAATAACAAATCCAAACTCGTCAATCTTCGATTCAGAGCTTACAAATGTAATCAGCGGCAATTTTGTAAAAGTAGTTGCATGGTATGACAACGAGTGGGGCTTCAGCGAGCGGATGGTTGATGTGATTAAGCTGATTGGGAAGTGAGTTTTTTATTATTTTTATTATGCTACATTTTAACTTTGTATTGGCAAATAATAGGGTTTTACTAACTCAAATTCTGCATGAGAAATAAATCCATATTTATCTAATAGCATAAGTTTTTTTATATATCGCGTATCACGTCCGATATGATACTTACTAAAATTTTGAGGATTTTCTTTTTTGTTTAATTTTATATTTACATTGATAAACTGTTTTCTTGAGTATACACTTGCAGCAAATTCAGCTACATCTTCAAGAAAATTAGTAGAACCATATTGACTCATAAAACCATATGCAATAGAGCTACGTACATTTTTATCTTTCCAAGATTTCGGATTTGATGGATTATCTACTAACTGTACCCTATAGTCGTGATTTGCAACCAACCGCCATTCTTTATCAAATTGCTCCTTAAGTGGATGATTTGCATGATAAATATGAATTAACTCGTGAACTAATTTTCCAGAGTCTAAGTGTGTTAAATTTATTGTATCAGTTATAGTATTAGCACAACTACGTCTCATCATACTTAATGGGAATATATTAATTGTCTTAACATATTTCATTTGGGCAGAAAAATTATCCCATTCCCTTTCCACATTAGCTAGTAAAGCATCCAATTTTTGTAAATTGGATGTTGTGATGTGACCTATTACATTTATACGATATTTTGCTTGTATTTGCCGTTTTAACTCATTATCGACAAAAACACTAACAATTCTATCTGGCACTTCAAATTTAGATGAAATAACATAAGAATAACTAGCACCTCCAATCCCTAGACCGACTCTTTTTAGCCATTCTCTTCTTGAAATCCCACTATTTTGAGAATAATCCCTCAAAATTTTTCGCAATGATTGATTTAGGTGCTCTATTTCTTGTTCAAACTCAAAAAACCACTTCTCAGGATCAAGAATTTCTATTTCCTTCAATTGCAAAGTTCTGCTTCTTTGAAGAAGGGAGTTTTTGCTGCCAACAAGATTAAACAAATGTATCATTAATTCTTCTCTTGTTATTTTACCTATTGGGATTCCTTCACGCCTAAGAATCGCAAGTAGAATAAGTAGTAATTTATCCAATTTTTCTAAATTGGCTAAACTTTTTTCTTCCCAGATTTTACCAACATCGTAAGATTTTCCTTGCTTAAGATTTTCTAGAACTTTTTCCTCTATAGATCTTTCAGCTTTGAGAAATCTTTTTAGGAAGTCAAATAACTTCATTTTTTACCTCTTTTAAATCTATCAAAAAAGCAATATCCATATCTAAAATATACGGCTTTTTAAAGTTTGCCATTATTTTTTACAATATAGAAAATAAATAATTTTTCATTAATTTTATTAACTAATTAGTGGTTACAAAACGAAAGATTTAAATAGTAGATTCATACAGAAAATGATTGGGTGTAATCAAAATATGTCTTTGAACAATTTATTGAACAGATTTAATAATTCAGCGGTTGGGTTTCTTGTAAATGAAACTATTATCCCAATTTTAGCAGTTGCAACTGTATTTTATGCTGATCGTGAAATAAAAGCTTACCTACTTACAAGAGAATTAACTAGAGCTGGTTACAAAGTAGAAGCATGTGAGAATTGTTCGCTTCCTACAGATTATGTAGCTAAAGTTAGAGAAGGTGGAGTAAGACAAAATATTGGTGCAATAGTGAGGTACATAGATATACGCGATTCAATTATTTTTCATCGAGAGGATACCCGTCGATGGTATAAAATGGATAAAAGAGGTAAGGAAATAAGTAAGAGGGCATTAGAAATTGCAGAAAAATATGTAAGAGTGATACACGAGGATTAGGTAGAATGGAGGGAAATCCTAATGCAAAGAATAAACACTTTCCCAATAACAGACCAGACCTTACAAGATTTCGTAAGAGTTGTACATGAAATACATTTGCCTCCTAAGCTTACACAATTGAAACCTGAAGGTTCTAGCCAATTTGTCAGCGGCAAGGGTTTGGTTACATTGGTGAATGGTGAACCAACAAACGTTTATATTATTCCTGAAAGTGCTATGGGCTTTTATGACCCAGAAGATCCATGGTATGTTCCAGTATGGACCGAGGCTGATCAGCAACATTTTATAGCTGATATCACTACTCATAGCCAATACTCAATGAATATGTGGAGAGGTCATTTTTTAAATAATGTTGTGGCTGAAGTGGCTGAACTTGAGAAGAAAGGACAGTTTCCCCAAGGAATTCCGCAAGATGTACTTAGAGCTTATAGAGCTTCAGAAAGAAGGATTTCAGGCATAAATCTTGTTTACTAAATAAATTTTTTATCGGTATCAAAATAATCCTATTTTATCTTCTCAAGCAATTCCCAAAATCTGATTAAGGTGGAAGCGCTTATTCTAAATTTTAGTCTGACCATCTTGTTTACGATTTCTTTCAATTCCTTTTCACTTAGCATATTCTCTTTATATGCAAGCAATAAAGCCCTCAAAGAACCCATAGGCTTTAAGCCAAAAGCTTTTGCAGTTTCCCTTGCTAGAGTTTCATCAATTATTAACTCCTCTCTATTAAGTTGTTTTGCCAAGGCTATTGTTTGCGATTCTCCAACTCCTATATTGTTAAGATGCTGGATTTTATCAGCTAATTCAACGTATTTATTTTTCAACTTAATGATTCTTATTTGATTTTTCCCTAAATAGCTTTTTAGTATCAAAGAATCTTCAAATTTTTTTTCTAAACCTTCCAAGATTGCCTCTTTATAGACTGCATCGGCAATTTCCAACTTTTCAAATAGTTTTAACAGAACATTTATTTTATTCAGCTTGGCAAAAATAATCAAAGATGAAGAATCAACAATCAAATTAATCCCTCAAAGTCTTCTTCAAGCTCTTTAATTCCATAGTGAAAATCTATTTTTTTTTCAACAAGAACATCCATGAATTGTGATAATGGCAATTCTGCAATTTTGGCAGCTTTTCCAATGCTGGCTTCATTTTTTCTAAATTTTTCCAGAGCCAACTCTAATTTTTTGTCCTTTAAGCCCAATTCTAATACTTCCCTAAGTACATTAGACTTAGTCTTTTTCTCTATCTTCGATAGTTCATCAATTTCCTTCAGCTCTTCTTTGTCTATCCTTACAGATACTGTTTCTGCCATAAGTGTATACAAATGTGGTAACTTGTATATAAAGCTTTTGGTTTTGAAGGTTAAAGATTAATAAAGGCTACAGATTACAGCATTCATTATGCACCAAATCAAGCAACTCCCACAAGATTTCATTGTAAAAGAAATAAGCAATGTAAATTTAGAAATTAACGGGCAATACGCATATTATACTCTCAAAAAAACAAACTACACTACAATCGACGCACTGCAAATTCTATCACAAAAGTTCAAAATTCCACTGAAAAATATTGGCTTTGCAGGCAACAAGGACAAGAATGCAGTAACGGAGCAGAAAATATCAGTTTTCAGAGGCTCAAAGAGTTTTGAAAACATCAAATTTAGCAATATTGAATTGGAATACCTGGGCAATGGAAGAGAGCCGATTTCATTGGGCGGTTTGGAAGGCAATGAATTCATAATTACAATAAGGAATTTGGAAGGGAATGAAATTAAAAAAATACAAAAATTTCAAAATAAACGAATCAAAATTCCAAATATTTACGGCCCTCAAAGGTTCAGCAAAAACAATAATTTAGTCGGAAAGGCAATAATAAAAAGGGAATTCAGGAAGGCAGTTGAACTGAT
>JACPMS010000038.1 GCA_016185875.1 Candidatus Woesearchaeota archaeon
CCAGTTAATTTGCGCTTCATTAGAAATCTGGTTGATGGTTTTCTGGCCTGAGGCAAGGGATAGAAGTATAGAGTTCCTTATATCAACAAATCTCCTCTTTTCAGCAAAGCCATTGCTAATAAGTACCACCCTTTAATTATAATGCAATCAGGATATGACTGTTATAGTTAGAACTTGGTAATATAAATAATTATTGTTTAATTAAGAGATATTACCTTTTAAGTGGTGTCAAAGATTTAAATACCAATAACTAAATAAAACAGAATAATGGAAAAAAAGGCAGATGCATTATTTGAAGTTTCCTGGGAAGTGTGCAATAAGGTAGGAGGCATTTACACAGTTGTCAAGTCTAAAGCTGCAAAGATGGTTGAGCACTACGGCAGCGATTATTTCATGGTTGGCCCTTACTTTGCCACAAAGGCTCTTGCAGAGTTTCAGGAAGAAGTGCCTAATGAGTTCTGCAGAGACCCGTTCGAGGAATTGAAGAAAGCCGGAATAATATGCCATTTTGGAAAGTGGCTCAGCGAAGGAAATCCATCAGCAATCCTCATAGACTATGTAAATTTTAAGCATAGGATTAACGACATAAAAAGAGAGTTATGGGACTGGTGCAGAATTGATTCTTTGAGAGCCCCCAAAGACTATGATGAGCCCATTGTCTGGGCATATGCCGCCGGCATGTTAATTGAAAAGCTCGCTGCATGCTACAAAGGCAAAAAAATCGCTGCGCATTTTCACGAGTGGCTTTCCGGAGCAGGGCTTATCTACCTGAAGAAAAAGAAAGTCAAAATTGCTTCTGTGTTTACAACCCACGCCACTGTCTTGGGGCGGACACTGGCAAGCGCTAATATTGACTTGTACAATGTGTGGAACAAGATAAATCCTGATGAAGAGGTCTACAAGTACAATGTTGAAGCAAAGCACCTTGTTGAGAAGAATTCTGCTGCATTGGCTGATGTTTTTACAACAGTAAGCGAGATAACAGGCATGGAAGCAGAATACCTGCTGAAGAAGAAGCCAGATGCTTTACTGCCGAACGGGCTTGACATAGTTAAATTTCCCACATTTGAGGAAGTTGTTATAAAGCACAGGCTCCAGCGCGACAGGATAAGGGAGTTCATGCTATATTATTTTTTCCCATATTACACCTTTGACCTAAAAGATACCTCGGTGTATTTTATCGCTGGACGCTACGAGTTCCACGACAAGGGAATAGACATCTTTATCAAGGCTCTTGGAAAATTAAATGATAAATTGAAGCAGTTGAAAAGCAAAAAAACAATAGTGGCGTTTATCTGGGTGCCTGCCAATATAAGGAATATAAGGCCGGAATTGCTGGAAAACAAAACTTTGTACCAGGACATCAAGGACGCATTGGAGGAAGCTATAGATGATGTTGAAAAAAATATAATCTATTCATTTGTGTCAGACAAAAAAATCCAAAGGGAAAGCCTGTTTGACGAGGATTTTCTTACAGAAATGAAAATAAGGGTTGCAAAATTCGTCAAAAAGGGCAAGCCTCCTCTCTCAACCCATGACTTGTATGACGAGAATGACATCATACTAAAAACTATAGCGTCTTCCGGGCTCAGGAATGAAGAGCAGGATCCTGTAAAGATTATCTTTTATCCGATTTACTTAAGCGGAGCAGATGGCTTGCTGAACCTGAATTATTACGAGGCTATGCAGGGCTCGCATCTTGGCATTTTTCCAAGCTATTACGAGCCATGGGGCTACACGCCATTGGAAGCAGGAGCTTTGGGAGTTTCTTCTGTCACAACAGACTTGGCTGGATTTGGAAGGTATTTTTGCACAGAGTGCGAGCAAAGCGACACTCCTGGAATTTTTGTGCTGAAGAGGCTGAGGAAATCTGATGATGATGTCATCAGCCAATTGATTGATGTGATGTTCAATTTTGCAAACTTGCCAAAGGAGGACAGGATTGCAAACAAGCTTCAGGCAAGAAAAGTAGCATCAATGGCTGACTGGAAAATTTTTGTCAATAATTACATTGAAGCGCACAATCTGGCTGTTGACAAGGCATATAGGTAGTTTGGGGGGTACATGCAAGTAATTCATAATTTGGGAATCCTAAGCATGAACAGGAATGTGAGTGAAAATGCTGGCTTCCTGCTGGCGAACAAAAGGGGAAGCTACTGCTGTTTTTTCAATGCGCCAGCTTCAAGATACCAAGGCTTGTTCTATTATGACGAAAAATCAATGAATATGTTTAAATTTATAGAGAATATTGAAATTATTGACCATGGTGATGTTGCCCAGCTGAAAAATGGGTTCTATTTTGCCGAAAGAAGAAGGGACGATGTTATTGAGTCGTTTTTGATGCCGAAGGGATTTAATTCATTAATTTATGAGATAAGCCCTAAAAATGAAATTGACTTGATTCTTGATTGCAAGGATTCTTACGATAACAGGGAGTGGGGCAGGAATTATGAGATTTTTGAAGAAAAGGATTGCATAATTGTAAAATTTGCAAAGAAAACTGACAAAAGGGAAGACAAAAGCGATGGCATGGAAGAATTTGCCTTGTATTTAGCTGTTAAGGGCGATGAAAAGGAATATCTTAAAAATGACAGATGGGTTGAAAGGCGCTATTCTTATGACGAAGAAAGAAATTCTCCACCATTCACAAGGCATGTTTACAATGCATTAAGGCTGAAGGGCTCTAAATTCGTATTTTCAATGTCAAAAAACAGGAATGATGCGATAAAGGAATGCGAGCATGTTTTTAATAATATTGACGGGCTAAAAAATAAAGAAAAAGAATATTTTTTTGATATGCTAAAAAACGAGCCGATTAAAAAATTAATCACAGATGAAAAAATAAATAAAGAAATAAAAATTGCCTATATAAATGCATTGAATTCCTTGAACAATTTGGTTGTTGATGGCAAAAATAATTATGGGGTAGTGGCTGGCTTGCCGTGGTTTTTCCAGTTCTGGGCAAGGGATTCTTTAGTCTCGTTAAAAGCATTGTCAAAAATAGACA
>JACPMS010000039.1 GCA_016185875.1 Candidatus Woesearchaeota archaeon
TCCTGCCTTTCTGACTCTGGATTTTCTTCAATTTTTCGACATATTCAGGCCTAACTTCTAAGCCAATCTCGTCTTTAATCTCTTTGACCTCAGCCTCTATTTTCTCTAATTTAGAGCTCATTTGGGTCAATAAGTCTAACATTCTTTCATTCACATTTGCAGTTGCCATTGTACAAATTACTGATTTAATTTACTTTAAATATCTTTCGTCTTAATTACGCGAAGAGTAGGACTCAAACAATTTTAAGAATAAAGCATTTATTTCTTCTGCTGCGGCTCTTTGCCTTTTGTCATCCTGTCCAGTTTGTTGACGCTTTCAGTCAGGCTGGGCAGGACTTTCTGGAAAACCTTTTCCATGGCTTTTATTTCTGTGCCGACATCAACAATGTTTTGGTCGTATGCAGAAACCCTGCTCATCATGCTTTTTGTCAAGGAGTCTATACTGACTCTTAAATCAAGAATTTGCTGCTCCAATTTTGAGAGCCTGCTCTCGCTTTGCTCTTTCCATTCAATAACCTTTTTGATGTCCTTTGCAATCTCCTCCCATTTTTCATCAATTATGGCTTCTGCCACTTCCTGGATTCTTTCCTCGTCTATGGAAGCAGGAGCCTGGATTTCCCTGGGAGTTTGGAAGCTTTGGAATGACTGCTGCTGATAAGGCTGCTGCTCATAGCCCTGTCCATAATCCTGCATTCCAGTTTCCGTCTGCTCTGGCTGCTCAGTTGCCTGGAAACCTCCGCTTAACCCAGCCTGGTTAATAGCATCAAATATCTGGCTTGTGTTATAGCCCTGGCTTTGAAGCGTCTGCACAATCTGGTTATTGGTGTATCCTTGTTGCTTCATCATAAGAACCTGCTCGATAGGAGATGCCTGGACTGGAGGGGACTGCATTTCAGAAGAGGGCATTGGCACATCTAAGGGCTCCTCTCTTTTCTTCTTCCCAAACTTAAAGAAAGCCATCAGTACACCTCTCTTTTGAGGTTTTACTTTCTGTGAACATATTTAAACCTTTCTATTGCTGTTTTTTCTCAAGAACTTCATTTATAATCTGCTCAACCTCGTTTTGGCTCACAAATTTTATGGGGTTCCACAAATTTATGTATTTTTCCAGCACTTTGACATCTTCTTTTCTTGCTGCTGTCTGCAGTTCCCTTATCACAAGAAGCAATTTGTCCCTTAATTCCTGGATTTCCTTTCGGATTTCATTGATGTCAGATGTGATTGTCTTTATCTCTGCTGAATAATGCTTGTTCTTTGAAATCATGTTCTCTTCTGTGACCTGGAAAAACCTTCTCAGGTTTGTGAAGCCCTCCTCCAGCAGTCTCAAGCGCCTGCTTAATGTATTTACATCAGTAGTTATGCCGCTCATGTCTGACGCTTCCTGCTGCTGCGCATGCCCGAATTTCAGAATTCCCTCATGTTTTTTTGGAGGAGGAGGCAATGCAGATTCTTGGACTGGCATTTTGTTAATTTTTATATCAGTAATTATTTAAACTTTGTTATTTTTGTAGTAATCCTTCAAGTCCTTCTCAATCTTGTAAACTTTTTTTGCGTCTTTTGCGATGCCTAAGCCAGTTTCTTTTATTATAATGCCCTCTTTGTTATGGTTTAATACGCTTGTTGTTCCATAGAATGGCAGGGCAATCTGGGTTTTTCCCAGCAATATGTCCTTGCTTTCTTTTGAACTGAATTTTCCTGCTGCATTCACATACACAAAAATTAATTCGCTTTCAATGGCTCTTGCAGAAACCAAAGCATCAACTTCTTTTGGCGTCTTATTTTTAAAGTACCTGTTGCTGTAAATCCAATCATAAGAAGATGATTTAGCGCTCCAAAATGAAGGGCAAAATACAATGTCTGCGTTTTTCAGCATTAATTTCCTTGTTACTTCAGGATAAAGCAAGTCCCTGCAAATCTCAATGCCTATATTTCCGATTTTTGTCTTAAAAACTGAAACTTTATTTCCCGCAGTTAGATATTTTGCCTCTGATTTCTGCACAAGATGATTTTTTTTGTAGTTTCCTATAGTATCCCCTTTATCGTCGAATAAGTAGCTGATATTATAAAAATTGTTATTTATGTTTTCAATTATCGAACCCATTATTGAGTAAATGCCGTAGTTTTTTGACAGCTTTGAGAACAATTTTTTTGATTCTATCGGTATTTTTGGACTGCATTTTTCTTTGCTTATCGGACCTGTCAAAAATATCTCTGGAAAGCAGATAATATCACACTTATTCTTATTGGCTTTTTTGAAAAATTGCTCCACTCTAGCGAGATTTTTATTAAAATCCGGATTTACTTGGAATTGAACAGCGCAGATTTTTATTGAGGGCATTTTATTGGTTTAGTTGTAATGGTGTGATAGGTCTTGATTGCAAGATATGTACTTCATTATCTTTTATAGCAAATTCGATATCTTGCGGATAGTTATAGACTATTTCGATTTTAGAAGATATTATTGCTAATTTTTTAATAA
>JACPMS010000047.1 GCA_016185875.1 Candidatus Woesearchaeota archaeon
TTGCAGTAAACCCAAAAATACCTGTTATGAACAAAAATCGTGTTTCTTTTTCTTAATTCTTCCTGAACTTCTTTTTTTGTTATTTCGGAAAATTTATCTACAACAATCACATCATCAACAAAGCCAATGCCTTCCCTTCTTTTATAGTATCTTGCATAGGTTTTTTCCCTTCCTTTTTGCGCAACAACTATTGTCTTGAAACCATGTGAATGAGCGCCCCTGCAAACATCCAATGCAGAATGGCCGCCAAGCACTCCTATGGTAATGTTGGTTTTATCATAATTTTCCAGTATTTTTGAGATTTGTTTTCGGGAAATCATTTTTTATTTTTATTAATTATTCATCCCAATATCTTCTTTAACTGATTCGTCTTAATCGCATTCTTTATTTCGATTGCAATCCTCCTGCCTGTTGACATTGGCTTGTTGTATTTCAGCCAAGTGTAAGGGCTGCCGTCAATGAACGGGTTTGTGCCAGCTACTATTCTTGCTGAAATTTCAAATACCCAGATGTCTTCGTCTGGAGTCAAAATTGTTTCCAGGCAAAGGCAAAAATGATTCCCTTACAACAACGGGTATGTTGCCGACAATGACATAGCTTGGGTCAATCTTTGGCAAAGCAACCTGGTCTCTTGCAGATATCCTGCCAAGCGAGTCAACATTGCTTTCATACCTTATATCGCATCCCATTATTTCAAGTTCGTTTGTCAAAGATGAATAAAAGTAGTGTATGAACAATGGAACTCCAATTATGTATTCCTGGATTACATATCTTCTTAATCTGTAGGGCTTTATTTTTTTGTTGAAGTCTTTTTCGTTCTTTGCCAAGAAATAGCCTTTGCCGCCTTCTGCGCCCATGAACTTTGCAATTACAAGCCTGTCAATGTCCTTTGGCCTGTCAAACAAAATAGGCACTTTCAGGCCTGCATTTTTGAGCCACTGCCTTTCCAAGTGCCTGTCAGATTCCCATTTCAGGATTTTTTTGTTGCCATAATAAAGAACTTTAAGCTTTTCAACTTCCTCATATCCCATGTAAGTCACAAAAGAGCCATGGGGAATTACAATAGCATTCTTTTTGATCAGCTCATTCTGTATTTTCGGGAATTCCCTGTAAGAATTTATGCTTATGATTTCATCTGCGGCATTAAACATCCTGTAAGGGCTTTCAAACCCTTTCCTGCAGACAGCTATTGTCTTAAAGCCTTCGTCATGCGCTCCTTTGAATATCTGCAAACCAGAATGAGATCCTATTGTTGCAATCTTGTATTTTGGTTGCGCCATATCATAGAAAAAACGTTTGATTATATAAATTTTACTACCCAGAGAGTAAACATTAGGATTATTTTCTATATGGAAAAAAAGGTATATCAATCCTCCCAAAGCCCTTCATTCAAGAAAATAAAAAATTTTTGTATTTTCCAAAACCTTTAAATAAAAAATATAATTCCGCTTCCTTTATGGCAAAGCAATCTGGACCTTCAAATATTGCAGTTATTGGCATGGAGTGGGGCGATGAGGGCAAGGGCAAAATCATAGATTTCTTGGCAGAGAAAGCAGACGTTGTTGCTCGCTTTAATGGAGGCAACAATGCCGGTCATACAATTGAGGTTGGAGACAAAAAGATAGTTTTGCATTTGGTTCCATCCGGTGTGATGCACAAAGACAAGCTAAATGTTGTTGGCAATGGGTTAGTAATTGACTCAAAGGTTTTATTGCAAGAGATTAAATTTTTGGAGAAAAATGGGATAAAAATAAGTCCGGAAAACTTGGTTATCAGCGAAAATGCTCATGTTATTCTGCCTCATCACATAGAAGAAGACAAAAAAATTGGAGGGGCAATAGGAACTACTTCAAGAGGCATAGGGCCTGCTTACAGTGACAAGGCTGCAAGGATTGGATTGAAAGTTTACGAGGTTGTTGATGAGAATATTTTCAGAAAAAGAGTTGGAAGTGAAGAATTTTATCAGGAATATAAGGGTTATGCTGATGCCCTGAAGCCGTACGTTAATGATACTTCAACGATTATAAACTATGCCATTGAGAAAAGCAAAAAAATTCTTTTTGAAGGCGCTCAAGGCACATTGCTGGACATTGACCATGGGACTTACCCTTTTGTAACATCGTCTAATACCACAGCTGGAGGCGTGTGCACAGGCCTTGGCATTTCTCCAAAAAAAGTGCAGAGTGTCATGGGAGTCTGCAAGGCTTACAAGACAAGAGTTGGCATGGGCCCTTTTCCAACAGAAATAACAGGAGCGATTGGCGAGAAAATACAAAAAATAGGCAAGGAGTTTGGAGCAACAACCGGAAGGCAGCGCAGAGTTGGATGGTTTGATTCATTGGTCGGCAAATATGCTGTGATGATTAATGGCATTGACTCCATTGCCTTGACAAAGCTTGATGTTTTTACAACAATTGACAAATTGAAGATATGCGTTGCCTACAAGCACAAGGGAAATATTTTGAAGAACTTCACGACAAATATCAAAGTGCTGCAGGACTGCCAGCCAGTATACGAGGAAATGGACGGCTGGTGGGATGATTTAACAAAAATAAAGAATTATGAGCAGCTGCCAAACAACGCAAAGAAATACTTAAGGAGAATTGAGGAATTGCTTAAAGTTCCTATTTCAATTATTTCAGTAGGGCCGAAAAGAGAGCAGACGATTGTTGCAAGAAATGAGTTTTTGATTTGATATATACTTATGAATTTTTACCATACAATAAGTTTGCCATCACCGTCCACAATAATTAATCCGAAATGTTTCTTTTCCCCTAATCCAATTCGTCCTTTGGTTGTTGCTAAATAATAACCTGATTTTGCATAGTTGCAGGCTTCTTGAAATTCATATTTACAACCTTCGCAATTAGGTATCATTTCTGTTTTAACTTGTAACTAGTTTTATGCCATCCAATTCTGGTTTCAGGACAATTTCTTCGCCTTTTTTTAATTTATAGCTTTTTACGACATCATTTGGAAATCGTACACCTAAACCCGTGCCAATTTTCACTATCTTAATCTCTTTGCTCATCTGCTCACGCAAAGAACTAATCGCTGTTTTGAGCCTGTTATCCTCTGTTATGTTAAATCCGCATTTCCTGCAATGCAAAGACTCCACTTCCACGCCATAACCTATATCAAATTTTACTTTTTCTAAATTTGCTCTGCATTGTGGACATTTTTTGGTTATCATTTTTACCTCCTATTTTTAAATGCATTTATTACCCATATTTTCCCGTTTATTTCATCATTTTTTGTATGAACTTCTATGACAAATTTCTCAAATCTTCTCCACAACCAACTTTCCCTTTTCAACCTTCAATACAACTTCATCTTTTTCTCCAAACTGCGCAATATCTGTTACAATTTTTGGCAAGAGAATTCGCGAAGCCCTGAAGTCAAGATTTGTAATAATTTGCTGCGCTAGTTCCCCGCTCAATCCCAGGTCTTCAAAAATCTTCAAGGTTGCTTCGTCCCTGTCTCTTGCAGAGAATACCTCCGACTTCTCAAAAAGGTACTTTGCAATCTTGTCAGCAATGTTTATGCTTGTCGCTTTTGTAATGCCCTGCAGTCCTGGCGATAAATTTGCTTCTATAACCAAAGGACCTTTTGCGCTTTCAAGCATGTCAACAGCGCAGATTTCTGCCCCTATTGAAATTGCAGTGTCAACCGCTATTCTCTTTGTATTCTGGTCAAGCACGCACGCTTCGCCAGTTCCGCCAGCGTGTATATTGGCTCTCATTTCCCCTCTTACTGCCTTTCTTTTCATTGAAGCGACAACCTTGTCGCCAATTACAAAAGCCCTTACATCAATGCCCCCTGTTTCTATGTATTCCTGAATTAGAAACGGCTGTTTCAAGGCTATTAAGGCATCAAGCATCGAGGAAGCAGCTGCAAAGCTCTCTGCAAACATTACCCCCTTGCCTTGCGTGCCGTGCGGAAACTTCAGAACAATCGGATATTTAACCTCATTCAGAATTTTCTTTGCAGCTCTTGTTGAAGAGGCAAGGTATGTTGCAGGCATTGGAATGTTGAAGTGCTGAAGCGCCAAATGAGTAAGCATCTTGTCATGGCCTATAGTAAAAGTCTCGGGCTTTATGGGCATGTAAGATGTCCTGTACAAAGTCCTTGTTACTGCCCTCAATAACGGAGCATACCTGAAAGAGCCTCTTGCATAAATGCAGCTGTACTGCGGCAATTGCTTTCCTTCGTACAAAACGTCAAGTCTGCCAGCGCCTAGATTCACTTCAACATCCCTCAGGTCAATATGGTCTACTGAGTCAAAATAACTCTTCATGGCTTCGACTATCATCAAGGAGCTCTTGCTTCCCAAAGACATAACAGCTGATTTCATTTTTTAGTTTGAATCTTATTGTTAAATTGATTTAATTTTTCAATCCGTTGCCTTCGGCAACAAATTCTTGTGCTCGGCATTTTTTGTCTGCCACTAAAAAGTGCCTCGCCGATTTATTCATTGAATGAATGCGAGGCGAAAAATTCTTGAGTTGCGTGCGAGAATGCTCGCACGCTCGCATTCATCTCAATAAATTTTTCGCCGAGTGTAACTATTGTGATTTGCGAAAGTAAATCACGCATTGAAATAATATTAAACTTCAATTTCATCAATTTCTTACTTTGTTGGGTCTATCAAAAATCCGTCCTTTAAAATATTCTGCCCGATTAAGATTCTGTACTTCATGTGTGCCCTGTCTGCCAAAGTGAATTCCGATTTGATTATCTTTCCTGCCAGCTCAATTGTCGCTTCGATTATTGGCCTTAGCTTGGAGCCATGCGCTGATTTGATGAGCTTTGATTTTATAACCGGGCCGAGCTTTAACTCCGCGGCAAGACTTGTGTCAATGGAGCTTTTTGTCGCGCCTGTGTCTATCTTTGCAATTACCTTTTTATTGCCTCCAGAATATCGTATGCTTGCTTTTTCCACTAACCCAATCACTACTTTCCCGCCCAATAGGTTGTAACTGCCCATAATGGTTAAGAAACAAAAACGGTTTATAAGGTTTTCTACGAACTCTTTATAAGAAATATTAGATTTTATTCATCAAGAGCCAGCGCAAGCATCGGGAATACAATTGTTGCATCAGCTTCTATGCATACTGAATTTGACTCGCTCTTGAGCTTGTTCCAAGAAACTGCTTCTTTTGGCTTTGCCCCTGATAAACTTCCGTCATATTCGGTCCCTGTCTGCACGTAGATTGCATAATCAAGGCCGTTCCTGATTTGAGACGCTCCAATGAGGTGGTGCTTTGCAATCCCGCCTCCAAGAATTAATCCGGCAACTTTATCCGGCTGGATTAGCATGTTGAAGAAATTCGTGACATCAGCAACAGTGTCAATTATCAGCTTTTCTTTCTTGTTCCGGTTATAGAAATAAAAATGGTCTCCAATTGCTCCATCCACAAAACCGGGGCAGAATATAGGTATCTTGTTTCTTGCAGCATGGTGAAGTATTGATCTCTTATCATTGATTTCCATTCCCATTTTTTTTATGTACTCAGACGGGGCTATGATATTGTTTTTTTCTGCAATTTTACCGATGAATTTCATGTGCCAGTCCTCAAAATCGCAGTAGTTCTTGTCCGGCACAAATATATTGCCGAGCCTGTTTATTGCATTTTTCTTGACAATCTGGTCGTCTGCATTGAAGCTGCCCAGGTAAAAATCGTTCATGGTTTTCATGAAATCCTCCTCTATGGCCCCAGTTGATGTTATTATCGCAGCCACAAGCTTTTTCTCAGCCAATTTAGCTATCAGCTCCCTCAATCCTGAAGACACCATATTGGAAGTGCACGTAAGGTACAATTCAGCCTTTTCTTTTTTTATGGAGTTTATTATTTCAACTGCTTTTCCGATGTGGCTTGCCTGGAATCCTATCGTGCTATAATTTTCAAGAAGGCTTGAGACTTTTAGATTTTTGTCCAAGTCAAAGCCTCTTATTACAGGAAGCTCATTTATCTTTATCGAATGGTCCTTCACTTTCCTCTTAAAAGATATGTTTTTCATCAGCAGAATAATTTATATTTTCAAATTTGCTCAAAGAGCTTTATGACCTTTTCTTTTCCCAGTGCAATAATAAAAGGCGCAAGCTTAGGCCCTCTTTCCTTATTCAGCAAAACTTTGTATGCAGCTTTAAAGAACTCCTGCGGCTTAAGTCCTAATCTATTTGAAACGCTGTAAAATTCCTCAAATAATGATTTTTCATTGTATTCTCTTTCCTTCAACAATTTTGCTACAGCATGCAGCGCCTCCTTTTCCTTGGCAGCCAATTCAATATTTTTTGAAACACTCTTTTGCAATTCAAACTTCACTTCGTCGGGAGCGTATTTCTTAAGCCATATCTTAGCCTTGTGCAACCTTTCAAAAATCAATTGATGGACATTTTTATCATAATGCCCTGTCTTTTCCATGCTTTTAACTGCATCATCCTCATCAGGAAATATCTGCGCAATGACAGCTGCATGAGAAAAGCTTAGCTCAATCGGCTTCTTAATATCTTTTCCATGGCTCACCTCAAACAGCCTTTTGTAATGCGATTCTTCTTTTTCGTTTTCAAGCTTAAGGCTGCCAGAATGAACTTTTGCAATCTTATCATACTCATCATACAAGTTAGGCAAATCTTTCCATGAAAAGCTTCTTGTCGTCATAAGCCTTTTGTTGTAAAACAGCCTCAGCAATTCAGCAGGCGCAACTTCAAGCCAGTCTCTAGGATAGACGACATTGCCGACAGAAGCTGACATTTTCTGGCTGTCAATCATTATGTGCTCGTAAAATATAGGAACTGGCATAGGGAAGTCAAGAACCTTCTCAACAATCTCGCCGTTTATCCACCATGCGCTGTTTGGAACTTGGTATTCTTTTCCAGCGCCTTCGCTTACAACCTGCCATCTAGCCCACTGCGCAGCCCATTCTGATTTCCACAGCAGTTTTCCATTGCCTTTTAATGGGTTGTTTTCTCCTTTAAACCCACAGCCCTTTGCAGTCGTTGTCTCAAACTCATAGTCCCTGCAGACATAAGTTACAATTCCATTTTCAAAATTTAGGACGTGTGTTGTAACTATCTTGCCGCAATTTTCGCATATCGGTGTCCAAGGCGACCAGCTTTTTTTCAAGGGGTTTGTACGGTATTTATTTTGGATTTCCTTGATTTCATCAATTTTTTCAAGGATTTTCCTGATGAAGGGATTAAAATGCCCTTTTTTGTATTCCTCCCGCATCGAGAATTTTTCCATCTTTGTCACAACAAATTTGTCAATGACTTTGAAATATTCTTCTGTGTGGTGCTCTGCATAAGAGCCGTGGCATTTTTCAACATCCGGCACATCTGTTACAGGCACGCCAATATATTTTTCAAAATTCTCTGGAACTCCTTTTGGAACTTTCCTTAATGGATCCATATTTTCCGCAACCCAGATGAATCTTGTCTTGACTCCGGCATCTTTTAATGCAATGGCAACTGACTCTCCTCTTATGGTGTCGCTTAATCTTCCAATGTGCAGAACTCCAGAAAGCGATGCTGATGTCTTGATTGTATAATCGTCAAATTTCTTTATTTTTTTGTCAACATAATGAAATTTTTCCCTGGAAATTATTTGCTTTGCAAGCTGGTCTGCCCAGAAAATATCGTCAAAATTTTTCTCATTTCCGTTCTTGTTGTACATGGAATAAAAAAATGCCCAAGATTATATAAAGATTTTGGAATAAAGCAAATTATGCCTGAATTTTTTAATAAAATTTGTAATGGGGATATACAAATAAGAAATTATTTGCAGTGTTCTATTCCAAATATCCCTTAGCCTTCAAAAGTTCTGCGAGAAGAATTGCGCCACCTGCAGCGCCCCTGATTGTGTTGTGAGACAATGCAACAAATTTCCATCCAAGTATATCATCCTGCCTTAGCCTTCCAAATGTTATGCCCATTCCATGCCCAAAGTCTCTGTCAAGCCTTGTCTGGGGCCTGTCTTCTTCGCTAAAATGCTTGATAAATTCTTTTGGAGCGCTTGGCAATCCTAATTTTGCAATCGGGTTGTCATATTTCACAACAGCGCTGATAAATTGCTTTTCATTGGCTTTCCTGCCTAATTGGATTTCAACGCTTGCTATATGCCCGTCTTCTACAGGAACTCGTATGCACGTGGCTGATATCTTCGGAGTTTTTGCCAGTTTCAGCTTCCCATTTTTTATTTCTCCTAAAATCTTGAGTGGCTCTTTCTCGGATTTTTCCTCCTCGTTTTTAATGAATGGAATGACATTTTCAGCCATCTCAGGCCAGCTCTCAAGGGTTCTGCCAGCTCCTGAAACTGCCTGCAGCGTTGTAACTAAGACTTGCTTCGGTTTAAATTTTTCCAATGCCTTTATTATCGGAACATACGACTGGATGGAGCAGTTCGGCTTGACTGCAATAAATCCTTTTTTCCAGCCCCTTCTTTTGCGCTGGATATCAATAAGATTA
>JACPMS010000048.1 GCA_016185875.1 Candidatus Woesearchaeota archaeon
GGCTTCTTTCATCCCCTGCCCAAGGGAAATCAGCGCAACAACAGCAGCTATGCCTATGAATATGCCAATCATTGTAAGCCAGCTCCTAAGCTTGCGATGAAATAAATTGCTGATTCCAACCATTATGTAGTCTTTTATCATATTCAATTTTTACTTATTTTCTTTAATTGGATTGCATGTTTCCTGATAATTTTTGAATCTACTTTAGGTCCTATGTTAGAGGCTATATATCCTTCATATTTTTTGAAGAATTTTCTTGTTTTGCTTTTATATTGCTTCCATGCACTCTTCAACTGTGCAGTTCCATGCATAGGGAACAATTTTATGTGAGCATGATCTATACCAGTTCCTTCCATAATCAATCCAACCCTCCCAACATCTTTAAAATATTTCATCAAAATCTTTGATACTTTTTTTGAAGCTAGAACTAATTCTTGTAATTCTTTATCAGGCATTGCCAACACATTACTGCCAAAGTGTTTTTTTGTAATAACTACTGCAAAACCTTCTGTATTAGGTCTTCCTGATAAAAATGCAATATGTTTTTTATCCTCCCAAAATGTTCCTGGGAACTTTACTTTCTTATACGCTAAGTCGCAAAATTCACAATTTTTTGTCATTTTTAAGATTTAATATTAACATTATTTTTATATTAATTTTTTTATTTTATCATTTGAACCTCAATGCATCAACTGGCTGCAATGAGGCTGCATGTCTTGCAGGCATGACTCCAAACAACGCTCCAATAAAAAATGAAAATAAAAGTGCGCCAAAAAATAAAGCGTATGAAAAGTAAGCCTCAATTAGCGCAGTTCCAAGCACGTTCTTCGCTATGAACTCCACGCTTTTGCTCAGCCCAAATCCAAGCACTACCCCTATTAATCCGCCTATAGTTCCAAGCAGCCCGCTTTCAATAATAAAAATAAGCAAAATATCCTTATTTTGGGCGCCAACAGCCTTCATAATCCCAATCTCCTTGGTCCTTTCAATAACAGCAGTGTACATCGTGTTTGCAATTCCCACTCCTCCAACAAGAAGGGAAATGGCTGCAATGCCCACAAGCACAGACTGGACTATGTTCAGGACATCGCCAAAAGAGCCAAGCAATTGCTCTGGTGTCTGGATATCAAAATCTTCCTCATCTTTTTTAACATCCCTGAATCTTCTCAGCTCAACCTTTATTTTCTCAGCAATTGTATTTATGTTTTCAACATTTGCGACTTTAACCAATATAGTGTCAATTTTCTTAGGCTCATTAAACATGTCTCTCAATGTGTCTTGCGGTATTACAATCATTCTGTCAAAAGCAGGGTCGCCTGTCTTTTCAAGAACTCCAACTATGGTAAATTCTTTGTCATTGATTTTAATTTTATCCCTTAACTTCAAATTCTTTCCAAGAAGCTTCTTTTCAACAAAGCCTATAGTTGCTAATGCGCTAAACTTATCGCCGTCTCTTAAGTCTCTGCCTTCTTTTAATTTCAGATTATATGCCTCTTGTATCAGCTTTCCTTCACTGCCTTTTGGAAAGCCTTCAATTGCAAAAAAGCCTAAGCTATCTTCAAATTCTATTTTAGAATTTACCATGAGAAAGCCAGCTGCGCTTTCTATGCCGCTGACTTTTTTCACAACATCCATATCATCATCGGTAAGTTGCACTACAGCATTCAGCCCAGGCGGTCCAAAGCCGCCTTTTGCCGTTATAAACAATTTGTCAGTTCCTATTTTCTCGAACTCTTTGTTAATTGCCTGCTTAAAGCCCTGCCCAAGGGAAATCAGCGCAACTACAGCAGCTATGCCTATGAATATGCCTATCATTGTAAGCCAGCTTCGCAGCTTTTGATGGCTTATCGTGCCCCACGCAAACTTAAAATAGTCCTTAAGCATGGCATAAAAAGAAATTATTTCCTGCCTTTTCTCTTCCTGTAATAGTAGTACGCTGCTCCGATAACAAGCACTACTGCCACAATCCACCCGAAATTATTGTTTTTCTTGACGCCAAAGTTCTTTGCGTCGCTGCTGCTGTACATCTTCAACTCGACTTCTCTTTTTTCCCTGTAGTCATTGTTGTTTGTGTCCTTGTAAGTTAGCTCAACAGGGATTTCCACACTATCCCTTCCATTCACATATAATTTGAACTCCGCTGTCGAGAAGTCGTCGCTGTCAAGCTTTCCAACATAAACTTCATCTGCACCAATAACTTTTACGTTTTCATTTTGCAGCACTTTTACATTTAGGAATTTTATGTCTGGATTGCCCTTGTTTACAAGCCTCAGCACAACGCTTCCTGAACTGCCTGATGTATAAACGTCTGTCCTCTCCAGAGTTACGCCTAAATCTGGAGTGTCGCCCACAACAATGGTTACAAGGTTTGTTTTTGAGTAGTTCTTGTTTAAAATATCCGAATACTTTATCACTAACGGTATTTTGTAGGATTTTGATAAAGCATCTGAGTCAACTAACAGCTCAAATTCTACTGGCAAATCCGCTTGAGGCTCGATATAGGAAATGACTTTTTCATTAGTTGAGCCGACTGGAGCAAAAGGAGTTGTTTCGCCGCTTTGGTCAATGTTTAATGAAATTTTAATGTCTTTTAAAAGTGATGTTGCATAATTCTTCAATTCAATTCTCAGCTTTGTCTTGTCTCCTGGAGCTGTTACTGCAGGTACTGTGAGGAAGTTTTCAACTGCTAATATGGCATCATGAGTCTGAACCTTTATTTTAAGCCCTTCCAATGTAACCCACGAATCAAGGTTATCGCTTTTGTACCTGACTTTAATCTCATGGTTGTCGTCACTTGCGTCTTGCGCAACTCTTAGCTTATATTTCACAATCACGCTTTGCTTTCCTTCCTGATATGTTCCAAGCGTTCCAATATATTTTGAGGAACTTTCATCCGGCAATAAAGAAAAAGGATACTCTGGAAGTATTTCAAAGACTACATTTTGCGCTATTGTCCCATTATTGTCAAGCTTGAAGCTTATCTCAACTTGCTTGCCAGGCTCTACCGGATCCGGCTCTTGCTTGGTCAAGCTTACTATTATGCTTGGAGCTTTTCCAAAATATTGTGTGTTAACAGCTGCGCTTGCTGCTCCAGCAAGCATCACAAACATAACCAATAAAATAAATTTTTTCATTTTCCTCACCTGCTATTGTTCAAAGATTTTACTATCGCCCCATCCTTCAAAAACTCTATACGCTCAGCAACCCTTGAAAGATTAGCATCATGGGTTACCATTATTATTGTTTTATGCTCTTTGGCATGAAGCTTCTTCAGGAAATCCAAGACAATTGTCCCTGTCTTGCTGTCCAGATTTCCAGTCGGCTCGTCTGCTATTATGACCTCTGGCTTGTTTGCAAGGGCCCTTGCAATTGCAACCCTTTGCTGCTGCCCGCCGCTGAGCTCTGTCGGCTTGTGATGGACTCTGTCCCCAAGCTCCACAAGTTCAAGCAGCTGGGTTGCTCTTTCAACCCTTTCCTCTTCATTTACTCCTTGGAAAATCATCGGCAGCATGACATTCTCCAGTGCCGTCAGCGTTGGAATCAGATTGAACTGCTGGAATATAAAGCCTATCTTCCTTCCTCTTATTTGTGCCAGCTCTGACTCGCTTAGTTTGGATATATCATGATTGTCCAGCAAAATCTTTCCTTTTGATGGCACATCTAGGCACCCTATCATGTTGACAGCAGTTGATTTTCCGCTGCCTGAAGGGCCCATTATGGCTACAAATTCGCTTTCTTTGACTTCAAGATTCAAGCCTTGAAGCGCATTAACCTCAACATTGCCCATCTTATATATTTTCCACACATTTTCCAGCTTTATTACGCTTTTTCTCATTTTATGGACCTTAATTTTTTGACAGTTCCCCTCAGCACATTTTTTATTTTCTTTCTGTCTTTTCCCTTTGAGTAAAGCTCGTAAAGTGTAGCTCTAAATTGATTAAGTTCAGGGCTTAATTCTTTAAATGGAAGATGTCCTTTTTTCAGGCTGTTGAGGATTTCAAGCATAAAACCCATCTCTCTCTTGTCTGTTATTTTGCCAAATGCGTTGAATGTTGCAATCAATTTGTCAACAAGGGTGTTTTTGGTTTTATCGATGATTTTTAAGTGTTTCTTTCCTTCGCTTGTCAGGAAATACAGCTTTTTCCTGCCTTGGACTTCAACCTCAACAAGTTTTTCCTTTAGCAATCTCTCAAGAAGGGGATAAACAGAGCCAAAGCTCGGCTTCCAGGTGCCTGTGTGCTTTTCTATCTGCTTAATCAAGTCATAGCCTGACAGCCTTCTGTTTGCCAGAGTCTTCATGACAATTAATCTCAGGTAGCCGCGCATCATTTTATGTTATATATCGGTTTCGATGCAAAGAAATTGCATAGCAATTTCGAGTACTCGAAAACGATTACATCGTTTTCGATATATCGGTAGCGATATATTAGTATTTAAATATTTCTGTTGTTCAATATATAATTCACAGCCCAATAAAAATGTTTAAATATACGCCTTTATTCGCAATCCTAATGAAAGAGAAAAGGGAAAAGAAAAGATGGGGCTTGATATTATTTATAATACTAATAATGATAGGCACATCTGTAAGCTTTGTCTTTTTTGGCTTTTCCCCTCAAAATGAAGTCGTGAAGTACAATGGGATAAAGTTTACAAAGGTGCAAGACAGGTGGGAGGCAAAAATAAATGGCGAAATTGCAGCTTTCAGCTTTCAGCCTAGTGATGTGGAAGGCGTTTTTGCCCTTGACGGTTCTATACAAAGATTGCAAAATAAATTTGAAATAGATGCAACTTATGATTTGAACAGCACCTTTGCACAGGCAATTGCCCTTGCGCAGCACCAGATGGCATTAACCCTGTCGCAATATAACATTTATATAAGGAAGGGATTCACTGCAAATAGCACATTCAATTTGCCGGTTATAACATGCGGCAATGCAACTTTAAATGTGCCTGTTGTTTATTTCAGGCATGGAAACACAACAGGCATTCATGTTGAAGGCAACTGCGTCATTGCAGAAGCATCATCAAACGCAGATTTCATCAAGGTGAAGGACAGGCTTCTGTACGGCATATTAGGCGTGATAAAATGATGGATCCAAGAAAAAAGCTTGATGTTCTTAAAGGAAGCCTTGAGTCTGGAATAATTGACAAAGAGGAATACGAGAAATGGAAGGAAAAGCTTAATCCGGATGTAGAAAAGTTTGACAGGAAAGTTGAGGAGTTAAGCAAAGCTGCTGATGCATCGGCAGAGCCAAAAAAATCTTCAGAGAAAATACTGGTAATAAGCATTACTGTCCTTGTTTTGCTGCTTGCAGCTATCTTCACTTTCAGCATCTTCAATAAAACCCAGCCCAAGACATTAGAGGATCTGCATGTTTTGAACTTAAAGGGAAAGCTAGCGCCGGAGCAGGGCTATGTGTACAAGGGAATTTACAGCTTTGTTACTCTCGACGGCTTGTGGTACACGCAGCTTCAATCTCCAAAAGGCACAAAAATATACAGCTTGGCTTTAAGGTACTCGCCGAAGGATTTGAAAAACATAGCGGTAGAAGGCAGCCTCAATGAGGAACTTTTCAATAACAAAAGCGAATTTTATGTAACATTCAATCCAACTGGAAAGGAATTTTCGTATGTGGGGTTGGCAGTTGCTGACTTTAACACACATATGTCAAAAGTATTTGAAAAAAAGCCGATTGCAGCATGCGACAGAAACGAGACAGAGCCCTGCAAAGCAAGGCCGATTGTGACTTGTGATGATGCTGACAAGCTTGTTCTTTATATAAAAGAGTCGGAAAGGTTCAGGGCATATTATAACAACAACTGCATTGTTGTTGAGGGAAATGGCTTGGATTTGGTAAAAGGGGTTGACAGGATTCTATACAATTTGTACAAAATCATGGAGCAGCAGGAAGCATAAGCATGGAGCATTACTATTCCGAGCAGCAAAAATCACTGTTGAGCATTAAAAAAATAAGGCAAAAAATAAAAGGGCAGGAGTTTGAGTTCTATACAGCATCTGGAATATTTTCAAAAGAAAGAATTGACAAGGGAACATTAATTCTTGCAGAAAGTATGATTATTGCCAAAAACCAAAAAGTTCTTGACATTGGATGTGGCATAGGAATTCTTGGGATTATTGCAGCAAAATTGTCTAGTGCAAACATTGTGATGAGTGATATCAACAAAAGGGCTGTAATGCTGGCAAAAATGAATTGTAAATTAAATAACGCAAAAGCCCAAGTTTATCAAGGCAATTTATATGAAAAAATTAAAGATGAGGATTTTGATGCCATCTTGTCGAATCCTCCGCAAACAGCAGGCAAGGAAATCTGTTTTAAATTAATTGAGCAATCTAAAAATTATTTAAAAAACAAAGGAAGTTTGCAATTAGTTGCTCGCCACAACAAGGGCGGAAAAACTTTAAGCGGGAAAATGCAGGAAGTTTTTGGGAATGTAAAAATAATTGCGAAAAAAGCGGGTTATTGGGTTTATATGAGTGTTAATGAATGAGTTTTTGATATTTTTGACAATTTAAATTATTGTCGTGCCCTATTGGAAAGGGCAAGAAGCACAATAACATTGACAATTAAAAACATCAATCAAATAAATTTAATAAAAATTAAAAAAATCCTACAATTCCCTAACCCCTTCCTTGGTCACAGCCATCAGCCTTATCCCAACCCCAAGCTTCAGCAAGGCAGACAAAATCGCCATGTGCTCCTTTCCATTTCCAGAAACCAGGTTCAAGGCAACCTCCAAGTCTGTGATTTTTCCTTTCAGTCCCTTCCTTATGTCCTCAATCAGCTCAAAAACCGGCTTTTGCATGTCAACAACCACAAACTCAACCTCTTTCTCTGCCTTAAAATTCTTTTTGCCAAATTCATTTGTAATAAGGAATATTTTTTTCCAGTCCTGCTCCCTGATTAATCTGGCTATGTGAGCCCAGCTTTTTTCCCCAGATGAAAGGCACGCTACCAAATCCGTCATAAGTTTTAGAAACAGCCCACACTATTTAATATTTTTGTAATAAAGTTTAAATACATCAAAATTTTCAATGTATCATGTCAGAGAGAAAAGAAGCATTAATGAGGATTGTTGTTGGAGTTGTTTCAGGAATAATACTTGGCCTCTGGAAAACCTTAATTTTTTTAGTGGCTGTTTTCCACTGGATTTATGTTGTATTCAAAAACAAAAGAAGCAAAAGGGTGGCAGAATTCTGCAATATCTGGGCAACACAGGCTTACAAGTTTATCAGATATATGACCTTTGTAGCAAACTCAAGGCCATTCCCTTTTTCAGATTTAGGAAAAGTGTTGCATCCTGTAGATATAAAGGATAAAAAATAAACATTATTTTATCTCATAAACCAGATTGACAGAAGCTGACACATCAAGCTTTTGCGGGTTTATGACTGTGTCTGAAGCAGCAGCTTTTTCAAGCAATGCTCCTCTCGGAAACTCAAACGGCTGGTAGTAAAAGCTAGCCTCAGAGATGCTGATTGGCTTCAGCAAGCTTACTTCCAGATTTGTTGCCAAAGCTACTGCCTTGTCTTTCGCGTCATTTGAAGCCATTACCATAGCCTGCTGCTTTACATCCTTCTCTTTTTCCTTTGTCAAGCCGAATGTTACCCTTTCAATGTCATTCGCTCCATTGTCAACTGCAGCATCGATAAGTTTGCCTGCCTTGTCCAAATCCTGTGTTGTGACTTTCAAAACATTTGTAACTTCATACCCGACTAATATTTGCTTTGATTTTCTCAAATTACCCTCAATAACCTCTTCATAATCATATTTTGGAGCAATGTAAAACTGTGAAGTCTCTATATCTTTATCTTTGACTCCTTCTTTCTTTAATGCCTTTATGACATTGCCTGATATCTGGCTGTTCTTGTTCTTGGACTCGGATGCAGTTTTCTCCAATGTTGCAATTTTGACGTAAACCTCTGCTTTGTTCGGGTCAACAGTCAAGGAGCTTGTTCCGCTAACGCTTACAGTATTTTTTTGCAAACCATTCTGGCCAGCAATAACATTCGATTTTGAGTTCAAAGCCAGCAATAAAGCTACAATAATCAATCCAACAGCAAGCACAGTTGTTAGGTAATTCTTTGTTTCCATGCTGCGTAGCAACATAAACCTATTTAAATATGTTATGGACACTTCTGGTTGAATTAACAAAATGCCATTAATAACTTTTGGAGAAATATTTGACCTTGCAGCAATGACTGTTTTTGTAGGCTATATATTCTCTGGCATGATACCTGTCAAAAGAGAAAATTATGACCCACTAATCCATTACAAAAGAGGCTTTGATTTTGAAGGCTTGAAATTTGCCATTATGGCGACTGCGCCTGCAATCATAGTGCATGAATTAGCCCATAAATTTGTTGCCTTGGGATTTGGATTAAATGCAGTATTCTTTGCTTTCTACAGGAATACATTTACCTTAATGCTTGGTGTGTTTACAATCATTTCAAAGTTAACTGGTTTTGGGTTCATGTTTTTTGTTCCTGGCTTTGTAGGAATCAGCGGCGCAGGAACTCATCTTGAGTTTGCGCTAGCAGCCCTTGCAGGCCCATTGGTTAACTTATTCCTCTGGCTGGGTTCTTGGTACTTGCTTAAACAAAAAAAATACAGGAAAAAGCATTACTTGCTTTTGGTTTTGACGCAGAGAATAAACATGTTCTTGTTCATATTCAACATGCTGCCGGTTCCTGGATTTGACGGCTACAATGTTTTTATTGAGTTGGTAAGGGCTTTTAGTGGTTAAATTTTTAAACTCTTAAAATAAAATAACCCAAATGCTGGATGCATTTTTCATTGCGCTTTTGTTTACTTTCATTTCAGAGATAGCTGACAAGACGCAGTTTGTCATTCTGGGGCTTGCATTGAGATACAAGTCAGCCTTTCAAGTATTCCTTGGGGCTCTTGTTGCGCATTCTTTTATGGATGGAATTGCAATTTTTTTGGGTTATTTATTTGGTTTTCAATTCCAAACAAATCTTATAAAAACCATGATTGGAATAGCGTTTATTTTTTTAGGAATTTATGGATTGATTAAACCCCATGTCAAAAAGGGAAAAAAAGTGGAAAGGAAAGTTGAAGGTAAAACCCCTTTTATTATTGCTTTCCTTACAGTTTTATTAAGCGAGTTTGGAGACAAAACCCAAATAAGCTCTGGCTTATTGGCTGCAAAATATTTACTGCCATTCCATATTTTTATTGGCGCATTTTTTGCGCTTGTATTGTCAATTGGCCTGAACGTGTTTATAGGAGCCAAAATAGCAGAAAAGTTGCCTGCAAAAACAATAAAGGTTGCAACTTCTTTGTTATTTATTTTATTTGGAATAATCAGTCTAATGATTTAAACTATCAATCTTTGCAGTAATAATAAAATCCATTACATAAACTTAATCAATTACTAATATTTATTTCCATATAGAAAACAACTCTAATTTACTCACCAAACCATAAACTATAAATAAAACTTATTTTATTTGCAATTAATGCGACTAGGATATTTGTTAAATATTAATTCTGGCTTTTTTCGAGGTGAACCATTCTATGCCTAAACACATTGTTGTAGCCGGCGGTGTAATGAGCGGGGTAGGCAAAGGCGTCACAACAGCTTCGATTGGCAAAATCCTTCAAGAGCATGGCTACAGGGTAACTGCAATCAAGATAGACCCTTACATCAACTATGATGCAGGCACTTTAAGGCCGACAGAGCATGGCGAAGTCTGGGTCACAGATGATGGTGGTGAAATTGACCAAGATCTTGGCACTTATGAAAGATTTCTAAATCTGGACATTCCAAAGAGGAACAATATAACAACAGGGCAAGTCTATAAGACAGTTATTGACAAGGAAAGGCAAGGCGAGTATCTTGGCCAAACTGTCCAGTTTATTCCGCATATTCCAGACGAGATAAAGAAAAGAATCAAGGAAGCCAGCAACGAGCATGATTTTGTTCTGATTGAGGTAGGAGGCACAATTGGCGACTATGAGAACATACCCTTTTTGTTTGCAATCAAAAGCCTTGAAAGGGACGTAGGCAAGCAAAATCTTGCATATGTCCTTGTTACATACCTGCCTATACCAAGCCACATAGAGGAAATGAAGACAAAGCCAACGCAGCAGGCAATTAGGCTGCTGAGCGAATCTGGCATATTTCCCGACTTTATCATCTGCAGGGCTAAAAAACCACTGGATGTTGTAAGGAAAAAGAAAATTGAGACTTATGCAAATATAATATCAGAGCATGTCATTTCCGAGCCGGACATCGAAACTGTTTACCAGATTCCTCTTGACCTTGAAAAAGAAAGACTAGGAGAGAAAATATTGAAGGAATTTGGCATGAAGTCAAAAAAGCAGCCAAACTGGCAGAAATGGAAGCAGCTTGTCGATAATATTTTGAAGCCAAAAAAAACAGTCAAAATTGCAATTGTTGGAAAGTACATCGATATTGGAGATTACAATTTGGCAGACTCTTATATCTCAATCAACCAAGCCTTGATGCACGCAGGCGCTTCCTTTAATGTTGGAGTTGAAATAAACTGGCTTGATTCAAAGATGTTTGAAGACAACAAGAGGTCGCTGAATGAACTGAAAAGTTATGATGGAATTGTTGTCCCTGGCGGCTTTGGAGCTTCTGGAGTTGAAGGCAAGATAAATGCCATAAGTTATGCAAGAATAAACAAGATTCCTTATCTTGGCTTGTGCTATGGCCTGCAATTGGCAGTCATTGAATTTGCAAGGAATGTTTGCGGGTTGAAAGATGCGCATACAACAGAAGTCAATCCAAAGACAGCAAGCCCGGTAATTGATGTTCAGCCTGCTCAAAGAGAAATTCTGGAAAAGAATATGTACGGAGGCACAATGAGGCTTGGAGCTTATGCTGCGGCTTTGAAAGACAAATCACAAGTGCTGAAATTATATCAGGAAACTGGCAGATTAAAAGAAGATGAAAAAAGAATTGATGAATTGATGAAAGACAAAACCCAGGCATTCAGGCTGGGAATCCTGGAAAAAGGCAAAAAAACCGTATTGGAAAGGCACAGGCATCGCTACGAGGTAAACCCAAAATTTGTTGGTATTTTAGAGAAAAAGGGGCTTGTATTTTCAGGATATTATGAAAGATTTGACAAGACAAGATTGATGGAGTATATTGAGTTAGAAAAACATCCCTTTTTTGTTGGAACACAGGCCCATCCTGAGTTCAAGTCAAGGCTTGGAAATCCTTCTCCTTTGTTTTATGGGTTTGTGAAAGCGTGTGGAAGATGATTAAACAGTAACTTTAATTTTATGTTTTTGGTTTTCCGCCTTGTTTCTTAACTCTTCAAGAATCAGCATATCGTCTATTTCTAACAATTTTTTTATTTTTGGGTTTTTAATGTTTAATTTATATAGTCGAGATTTGCCTATCATCCTTGTGGGTAGTATAATCTCATTTTTTATTAATTCGTCCCATATTCTATATAATGTAGCTCTTCCGATTCCTGCATTTCTAGCCATGTCGGATATTGAAAAATCTAGTTCCCGTTCTGTCAAAAGGAAATCCAATACCCTTATTGTTGGCGAGTCTCCAAACAATTCTATGAACAATGATTTTTTTGTTTGCATGTTTTGTTTTTGTATAGGTATATACATATGTAATCATATAGGTATACTTAATAATCAAATAAACATGCATAATATTTAAATGTTTCTATTTTGAGACAACATTGTATCAAATTTATATATTACAAAATATAGATTTCAACACAATACTATTTATAAACATTATTCAATCAATTGTTTTTATGTTATCAAAAATTGATATAAAATCCAGAGTTGTAAGAAAACTAGTTAGATGGCAGAAATGGGGAGGTGCACATACAGAAAATGTGCTTAAAGGCTTGCCAAAGCATATAGTGGGAGAAAAAATAGTAAAAGACGCGTTGAAAGAATTAGTCAAAGATGAATGGCTGATTCCAGTAAGGAAAACTGGCGAAATTCATTATTACTTGAATTCAAGAAAAACGGATGAAATCTTGCAATTCTATGAAAAATATTGCAAAAATCTAAATGAATAATGACCAAATTTTTTTCCGCAACCTTTATTAACCATTCTCTTTTCTACAAACTATTTTTATAGGTGTAATTATGGAACAGCAAACACAGCAAAAAAAATCAATAAAGCAAATCTTGTTTGAAATCTATGACAGGAAATACAAGCTGCTGCTCATTATCCCGTTTTTAATGCTGTTTCTTGCATTGGCGCAGATTGGCTATCAGGTTTACAAGACAGGAGACTTCATAAAAAAAGATGTCTCATTAAAAGGAGGCGTAACAGTAACCATACC
>JACPMS010000046.1 GCA_016185875.1 Candidatus Woesearchaeota archaeon
CTGGCTATTTCAAAAAATTAAAGCCGTTTAAAGAAAGATATCATTTAAGGGCATGTTGCATTGCAGGTGCTGGGCTTTACAAAGGGCTTGGCGCAATTGCTGGAATGAATTTGATTATGGTAAAAGGTGCAACTGGATTGCCAAATACAAATGTAAAAGCAAAAATTGATGCAGCAAAAAAGCAGATTAAAAAATACGATTTTGTATTTGTGCATATAAAACCAACAGATATATACGGGGAAAATGGTGATTGCAAAGGGAAGAGGAATTTTATTGAAAATATTGATAAAGCTATAGACAATTTAGACAAAACTGATGCACTCATTGTAATAACAGCAGACCATTCCACTCCTTGTTCTCAAAAAGACCATTCAGCAGACCCTGTGCCAATTTTGATTAGCTGTGGGAATATAAATCCAGATAGTGTGGGAAGATTTAATGAGATTGATTGTAGAAAGGGTTCTTTGGGTGTGATGAATGGCTCAGAAGTTATGAAGAAAGTAATAGAAATATCAAAAAAATAATCCTACCTTCTATAAAACCTTGCAGCATCCTCCGGCAGAACAGAGTTTATAATGGCGTTTGTCGACAGCTCAAATCCTCCCCATGTTGCAATTCGTGGAGTTATTTCGATGTGGAAATGCATGTTTTCTTTCGGAGGCGAATAATGCATAAAAAAATTGTAGGATGCATTTATTTTTTTCAATTTTGCCAAAATTTTTTTCAGCGCGACTGCAATGTCGTTTAGCTCGACTTCCTCTAGTTCGTCCATTGTTTTTTTATGCTGCCTGACAAAAATCCAGGCTTCATAATTGAAGCGGGAAGCGAAAGGAGCAAATGCAACAACGTTTTTTGTCTCAAAAATCTTCCTTTTGGACCTTGACTCATGCTGTATTATTTTGCAATAAGGGCATTGCTTATGTTTTTTAACTGCTTGGCTCTCTTCCGCCACTAATGCCGGTATTTGAGGCAATGCAGCAACTTGCGTATGGCTGTGGAACAGGGAAGTGCCTGCATCTTTGCCGTGGTTTTTGAACACCTCAACATATTTTATGCCTTTCAACCTGCTTAATTCCCTTATTCTAAGCTTGTATACTTCAAGCAATTCCTTAATGTGCTGCACAGGCAAGTCTGCAAGCTGTGATTTATGATGCTGTGTCTCAACAATTACTTCATGCGTTCCATAAGAAGCTCCTTCGGAAAAAAACCTTTTTGACTTAAGGACAGGATTTCCTTTTTTCTCTACAGCAGGAAACTTATTCAAGAACCACCTGATCTTCCAGCTGCCTTTGTACTCAACCCTGCCTATTTCCCTTGGAGTCAAATGCTCGTTTGATGGGCAGAAGAAGCAAATTTTTGATTCGTCCTTGACAGGGAGGCTTTTTAACTCCCTGGGCCTTTTCTTCCTTTCAACAGCATAGTAAACCCATCTGTCAAGAATGTAGTCTTTTCTTATTATTCCCATGCTGCCAATTAACTGAGAACAGAATTATTTAAAGCTTTTGTATTTTGACTGGCAATTAATGTTTTATTCTGTTTTTGACAATCCATGATATTATTGAATGGTTTGTGATAATCCGTTTTGGAACAGAGTACAAAAAAATGACATCCAAAAAGTAGTGGGACAACAAACCGATTGTAAATGCTAGAACAGATTCGTAATAGAATGATAAAAATGCCATTAACAGCAAGAATTCTATTGTGTGAAAAACAAGAAGTATTCCCATGACATTGGTAAAATTGTTTGTTTCCATGTTCTTAAAATAGAACTTATATGAATCAAGAAGATTGAATTTCCTATATTTATATATGTACCAGAGATAATGGTCAACGTCGATTAAAACCCCGCCTGTTAAAACAAGTAATGCCTTCCAGCTGAACAAAGGATAAAGCAACGCAGCCAGAATCAGGGATGCTGCCAAGTGAATTGAAGTTTTCATTTTTTGTTGATTTTTGCAGCTATTTATAAATTTTATTCATAAACTTTAAAAATAACACTAAAACATTGTTGATTATGGAATTAACATCAATAAAAGGCAGGATACCAAAAGAGCTTTATGCAATTCTTGAAAAAGAAATAACAAAGTTAAGGCCTGCGCAGGAAAAATCCGTAAAAAAAGGGCTTTTGAACGGCAGGAGCCTTCTGGTCTGCACTCCAACAGCATCTGGCAAAACCCTTATAGCAGAGCTTGCAGCTCTGAAGTCGATTATCGAAGGCAGGGGAAAAGCAGTTTATATCGTGCCATTGAAGGCACTGGCTTCTGAAAAATACAAAGATTTCAAAAGGAGATACGACAAGATTGCAAAAATAGCGCTGTCAATGGGTGACATTGACTCAGCTGACCCTTTTCTTGCAGACTATGACTTAATTGTTACAACATCTGAAAAGCTTGATTCCTTGATAAGGCACAATTCTCCTTGGCTGTCAGGCATTGCAACAGTCATTGTTGATGAAATCCATTTATTGAACGACCACGAAAGAGGCCCTACATTGGAAATCTTATTGACTATCCTTAAGCAACTTCTAAAAAACGCCCAATTTATCGGATTAAGCGCGACAATAGGCAATGCAAAGGAGCTTGCTGAATGGCTTAGTGCAGACTTGGTTGTTGACGAATGGCGTCCAGTTAAGCTGCACAAAGGGATTTATTTGAATGGAGAAATTGAGTTTTATTAAGCCAGCCCCAGATTCCTAATTATAACTTCAGATTCAAAAGCCTCTAAATCACTGTATTTCTGCCCTGTGCCTAAAAACAGGATAGGCTTTTTAGTGACATAAGAAA
>JACPMS010000059.1 GCA_016185875.1 Candidatus Woesearchaeota archaeon
AAAGCACTCAATGTGTCGAACAAGGCAGGAAAGAGGTGGACAAAGCGCCACCAGAAAAACCAAATGGCAAAACATCCAAAATTGAGATTGTACGGATAACAACGAATTCAGCAGAGCAAGGAAGTCCTGCTATTTACGGCGACAAGATTGTGTGGCAGGATTTTAGAAATGGGTATAGGAATCCTGATATCTACATGTATGACATATCCACTAGACAGGAAATTCAGATTACGAAAAACACAGCAGAGCAGAAATGGCCTGCCATTTACGGCGATAAGATTGTGTGGACTGATACTAGAAATGGCAATTATGATGTTTACATGTATGACTTATCCACAGGCAAGGAAACCCAGATAACCACAGACCCAGCAATGCAGATAGTTTCTTCTATCTATGAAAATAAGATTGTATGGGCTGATTATAGAAAAGGATGGAATAATGGTGATGTTTACATGTATGACTTATCCACAGGCAAGGAAACCCAGATAACTACAAATACAGCAAGTCAATTCTATCCGTTTATTTACGGCGACAAGATTGTGTGGACTGATACGAGAAATAGAAAGGGACTTGATTCTAATGAAGATATCTATATGTATGATATATCCACTGGACAAGAAACTCCTATAACAACAGCTCCATATTACCAATTCCTTTCTGATTTTGACGGCAACAGGATAGCATGGCTGGACAGCAGAAATGCTGGTGCATTGGCTATATACGAAATTTATACTTATGATTTATCTACTGGACAAGAAATGCGAATACCGGTAAATGCAACATATGGTCTATGGGACCCTACTGTTTACGGTGAAAGGATTGTGTGGTATGACTATAGAAGCTCATCAAATTATGCTAATATCTATATGTATGATTTCTCCACAGGCAAGGAAACTCAAATAGATGCAATCGCAGCATTTCAATGGGACCCTGATATTTATGAAAACAAGATTGTATGGGTAGATGATAGAAATGTTGGATATGGCGGAGACATTTATATGGCAATAATTTCCTGAGTACTATTGTTTTAAATATTGCCAACCACAAAAATAGTTTATTCCTTTAGATATCATCGATTAAGTATTCTAATTAGAAAAATTTATATTCATACAATTTGAATGTGAGTTTAAAAAGAGGTGCTGGATGAATTCTAAGGCTCAAGCATGGTTTATGGATTTTGCAATAGCCTTACTGCTGTTCACATTCACCTTGGTAATTTATTTCAGCTACACAACCAACTTTCAAAAACAGGAAAAGGGCGAATTGGAGCCAATAATTTCAGATGCAAAAGCCATTTCGTCTTCATTGGCATTAAGCGGATATCCTGCAAACTGGGACAACACAACTGTGATAAGAATAGGCATTGCTGATGAGCAGAAAGTCAATGCAACAAAGCTTAAATCCTTCAAGCAGCTTGATTATAGTGCTACAAGAAAAAAGTTTGCAACTGTCTATGACTATTTTGTATTCTTTGTTAATGATAAAGGGGAGGTTTTGAATATAAACGGCGTATGCGGAATTGGAATTCCAGATGTCAATGTAAGCTATAATATCAAAAGCGCTTATTATTACTCTGATGAAGACGACTCTTTTTTAAGGGCCTTCATGAATGACACTTTTAAGGCAGATATTTATTTTGGGAACCAGATAGACAAGCTGATAAGCAATTTAAGCAAATACGGGTTTTTGGTGCTGGAGCATCCTCTGATGTCAACTTCCACATTCAACCAATACAAAAGCAATTTTGAGAACTATACGTCAAATGGGGGCTTGCTGATGATAAGCGGCGAGCTTGCAGCAGCGCAGGGCAAGAACATGGTTGGTGTGGACTTCTATAAAAAGTCAGGGCAGTCATCAAGCCAGAGAACTGCCATAGTGAACAACACAGACCCTTACCTAGCCTTGGCAGTCGGGCAAAGCATGGTTTTTGACCAGTATTATTATGTTGAGAACCAAACTGCGAGCGAATTCAAAATCATTGCAACATTTAACCAGAGCGATGACAAGGCAATAGCAAAATGGAAGTATTACAACGGCACTGTTTACTTTTTCTCTGATTTTGATGTTTACTTTTTTAATGGCAATTTTATAAATGTTGTTGAGGACCTCTCAAAAAGCTTTGTTGAAGGCACTTGCACTTCAATTAACATTACAAGCGCAAATCTGAAGAAGCTTGTGAAGACAGAACGGTACCTAAACTATAATTCAAAAGTTGTAAAGATGGTTGTTTACGTATGGCAATAAAAAGTTTTCATAATTCAATACAATGAAAAAGGCTGTATTTTTCACAATTGACAGCCTGTTAGCATCAGGCATTGTGATAATTGCCATATTCCTTGTTGCCAATTTCTACTCTGCAGAGCAGCAAAAAGTGAATGTGAACTATGCCTCTCAAGACCTAGTAAGGGTTTTTTCAACAATGAGTGTAGGAGGTGTAAGCAACAGCTACACACAAAGCCTGATTGCTTCTGGCGACATAACAGACATGAACAATACCATTCTGGAGCAGATTGGCGACTTCTGGGCAAATGACAAGATTGATTTGGCAAGAAATTTTACAAAAAACTTGACAGAAGACATATTTCCATCGCAATATGGCTTTAGCGTGCTTGTCAATGGTGAGGAAATTTATTCAAGGAATCTACCCCTTAAAAAAGCGCTTGTTTCCTCTAGAAAGATAATAAGCGGCATTGCAAAGGCAAAGCCGACAGAAGGCTTTACAGCAAGGGTATTGCTGAATGGCATCAAAAGCAAGAAAACAAATGCGTATGCTTATTTTGGGGGATATGAAGGAGATGGCAACTTGACTAAAAAGCTGGTTTTGCCTATTGATGTGATTTCCTTCAACAGCTCTTATCTTGAAGTTGATGCTGGAGGAAATTTTAATTTGTACATTAATAATGTATTTTCAGGAAGTTATGCGAAAGGCTCTGGTGGTGGAGGAAGCATGCTTGCTGACAAATGGAATTTAAGCAATGCTTATTTGGTGAATTTCAGGGCTGGCGAGAATATTATAAATGTTAATTTCACGTCCGGCACACCTTACATTGCAGGAGGCTTTTTAAGAGTGGCTTATGTTACATCATCCTATAACGACACTCAAAAGCAAGGATATGAAAAATATTTGTTTCCGGGAATTGACGGGATTATTAATTTGTATTCTTCTGTTTATTCTCCTGGAGCATTAAATAACATGCTTGTATTTCTCAATTATTCCAGCAACTATACAACATATCTGAGGCTTGGCAATATTACAATTTATGAAGAGAATCCGAATGGCGCAGTAAAAAGCGTCACTATAGCCAATTCAACATTAAAAACTCTTCTTGACTACAACTCATTCAATCAAAAAACTGTTCCATTAAGATTAGGAATCACAAATGCAACAACCCTTGGAGGAAATGCAGATGCCATGCTGGTGAGTGATGTGAGCGGGAGTATGACTGACTGCTCTACAACAACAAGTTGGAGTTGGAATGGATGGCAATTCTCAAACACAAAGGGCTGCGTGTATTGGTTTGGATGGTGGCTGTGGGAATCTTATAATGGTAATCCAATTGGTTACTCTGAATCTAGTAGAAACACTTGGAATGATGGTTCACAAAATCTGTGTGGATGTAGGTGGTCCTCACAATGTGGGATTGATGTTCCAAAATTATCAAAATATAAAGATTCGGCTAAACAGTTTGTTGATATTCTTTTGAATAGAACTGGAAATAGAATTGGTTTAGTAGATTTTACTAGTAGTAATACAGATACAGTATATGTGAATACTTGCTCATCAAGTTCTAGTACTACAACAGTATTTCCCGATTCTATTGCAAGGACAAACAATTTAATTAATGACAAATCACTAATGACTAACAAAATTGACACTACGGAAGGTTGGTGGGCAACTTGTACATGTTGTGGTATAAATAAAGCGATTGAAATGATAAATTCACAAAGTAACCCACAAAGAAAAAAATATGTTGTTCTTATGAGCGATGGTGCAGCTAATGTGCAATGCTCACAGCAACCCAATGGAACAGCAATCGCAGATGCTGTTCAATCTTCTTGGGATGCGTGCAACCAAGGAATAAGTGTTTATGCTATATCATTTGGGGCTGATGCAGACACATCAACAATGCAGAGAATGAATTGCAGTGGTGGCAAATATTATAATGCAGTTGACACTTCACAACTTCAGCAGGCATATAATCAAATAGCAGGCGAAATAAACAAATTGAGCTTTTCAGGTCAGATAGTCAATGTGTCAGGAGCATTAGCAAGGTCTGTAGTTTTTCCCAATTCTTACATTGAATTCAATTATACAGCGCCAGAAGCCCAATTCAACAAACTGCCTTTAGGGTTTGAAACTGACAGGTTTGGCAACAATATATCATCTGGAACATTAACAGTTTATGCAAATACATCTGTTTTAGATGCTAAAGTTACATCCTACTCTGGCAGCAAATGGACAGACAATTTAGTTGTAAATGGGAATACATTGTATAGATTAAGCGATTACGGAAATGATTACCAGATTCTAGGCGACCCATTTGCAGTTAACATTCCTATAGGCAACATAAACCAAGGAGCTAACAGCATTACAATAAGCACAGGCACTAATTCTTCTGCATCAACAGGAGGGTCAAATGACAACAGGGTGATTTACACATTGCTGCTGAATGGGTTTGCTGACTACAGCAGCGTTGTTGCAAAGGCTGATGGCTGCTCATGGGCTGTAAGCTTTGAGGACGGGACATCATCAACAATCAAAGTCCCTTCAAGCTACAACGGGGCTGATACATGCAGCTATTCAAGCAAAACTTATGATGCAAATGACGCTCTAGACAATGTTGCTTACAGCTTGTTCAGCAACCTTGACATAGACAAAGACGGCAAGCTTGATGTCAACATAGACGAGAACAGCCTGAATGTGAATACATTGACAATATCAAAAATTCCTTCTTTGTGGGGGCCTGCAATAATAGAGATAAGGGTGTGGGAATAGTAAGGTTTAAATGTAATATCTATTATTTGAAGTAAGAGATATTCATGGACATATTTTCAAGATAACAAAAGAAAGAGATTAAGGCTACTAAAGAAGCCTCTAATGAGCTTTGGCATTTTAAAAAAGACCTTAGGGACGTTTTGGAAATATTAGAAGATGGCTATCCTTGTGGAAGTTCAAAAAGAAAGCCTAATATCATGGAGAGGTGCGTAAAGAAAGGCAGCAAAATCCACAAAGCCGTGGCAGTAAATTGCAGCAATTATTGGCTAGTAATTCATTTTGGTGTATTTAGTTACAAGAAAAGGTGATTAATATGAAAAGACTAAATTGTTGGAAGTGCAATATTGCTATGGAAAGAATAACTGACTATTTTCAGGGTTTTAAAGTGAATGCTTGGCAATGCGGCAGATGCAAGGATATAGTTTATGATGAAGCAGATATACAGCCCATATTGAAATATAACAAACTTAAATCTTCCAAAAAAGTCGCTTCCAAAGTAGGCGTTTTGGGCAAGAGCAAGATATTGAGGATACCAAAATCAATAGAGCAAATATATAAGATTACGAAAGGCAAAAAGATAGAATTTGAGCTTGAGCCAGAAGTGATAAGATTAAAAATTAGTGGTTAAGAATCATATCAAAAATTCCTTCTTTGTGGGGGCCTACAATATTAGTTCCAAAGAACTCAAAAAGCCAAATAAGATTTTATCGCGTTACAAGTATTATTGTGTTGTGTATAAAAAATTGATTTCTCATTAAAATAGATAAATTTAAATACTTATTACGTAATATTACGTAATATGGTAATTTTGACAGGCAAAATAAGCAAAGGGACACTTATGGATCAGATATACGTACCTAAAGAAAGGCCATTAGGATTTGAGCTAGGAACACCTGTTGTAATTAAACCTCTAGCTGAAGAAGAAGAGATAAAATTTGTATACTACAACATTGATAGATTAGAATCTGTAAAGATAATTATTATGCAAAAAATTTTCAGCGAATTAAATTTTGCTGATAACGTAATAATAACGGGCTCATTCCTTGAAAAAGGGTTTCAGTTTAATGATATAGATGCTATTTTGATTCATAATAAAAAAATCGATATAAGGAAATTAGAAGAGCATCTTAGTAATTTATTCGGTTTAACATTTCATATTATAGCGTTAAATTACAATGAGCTACTCAAAGGGCTTGAGACAGACCCTCTTTATCAGGCTATGTTAAGCAGATACGCTGCCAAAAAAAGGCTTATATTTAGGTACAAAAATAAAATTAACTACAAACTTCTTGATTTGCATTTATTGAAAAGCAAACCACTTCTTGGCAATTTTGATTATTTGACAGGAAGCCAAAAATATGAAATGACAAGAAATTTGATAGCAATATATCTTTTTCTGAATAATAAGAAAATAAACAATGAAACTGTAAGCTCTAATATTAAAAAATTACTTAAAGAAAATTCAATAAATATCAAACTAAATATAGTAAATAAAGAAATTTTCTTAAGGGAATATAAGAGATTATACAATGGATTATTTAAAATTATATTGAAAGGCATCAAAAATGGCTCTTAACAGAAAAAAATTAATTGATTTATTTACAGGGAATATCTCAAATGCAGTCCTTCATATAATCTTAGAAAGGGCAGTTGAAGATGAAATAATCAGAAAGTATTACGATAAAGAATTTTTGAATTCATTTGAAATTGCAAAAAAATATAGGGAGAAAATTAATCCAACAGACAGGAGAATTCCAGAAGCCGCTGAAATGAAAGAGAGGGTTATGAAAAAAGTAAATAATGAGTTAAAGACAAGAATTTCAAAAGGCTATAAAAACATAGATTTGAGCATTGTAGAGTCCGCTGCTGAAAGTATTTTATCACAGCTAAAGGTAATTTAAATGAGCAAACCAGAAAAAATCAAAGATTTTTTTGGCCGAGAAAATTCAAAGAATTTTCACCGGAAAGCAATCTTTTACACAACAGCTGCAATAGCCTTAACTATAGTTATAATTGTCACTTACAGCTCTTACAGCACCTACAGGCTGAGCGACAAAATGGAAGTCCTGCAGACAAGGATTGAAACTGTCAATTTTTTCATCAAGGATGTTGAAAGAGATATAGGCAAGGGCGTTTTTATAGCAGGGTTCAGGACATTACTGAGCTTTAACCAGTTTATTGCGACTAACGGGACTTTTGTAGACAATGTTAATGTAAGGTTCAAAGAGTCTTTTCTTAACGGCACTCTTAATAACCAGCCTTTAAGCCTGATGAAAGACTCTACCTTTACAGACTGGGCCAACAAGATTTCTGCAGAGGCTGATAAGATTGACATCAAGTTCAATTTTGTGGTAAATGATGTTAAAATAAATCAAACTGACCCATGGACTGTTGACATTGGATTAAATTTAAGCCTGGACATAAGGGACAAGAAGAATTTAAGCTATTGGATTAGGGAGAGGTATTTAACGACAAGGATAAACATTATTGGATTTGAGGACCCTCTTTATATCGTCAACAGCAAAGGCAGGGTTACTAATGCAATAATAAAAACCAACATAACAAATTTTGTTGTCAACGGGAAAGTCGGTAATTTACTGATTCATGCAAATAATTCATGGTATATTGCACATAATGACAGCCCAAGCTTTTTGATGAGGTTCACAGGAGACTTGGGAAATTCAACTTTTGGGATTGAAAGTTTGGTTAATTTGGATGAATTCCAGCAGCAAGGCTTAGCGCTGAAAGACAGAAGTGTGGTTGATTATATTTATTTTGGAACCCAAAACACTTTCAATTACAGAATCAATGCAACTCCAGAATGGTTCAAGATAGACCAGGGGCATCTTGATGCTTATCAGGTGAGGAATATAACTATATAATCAACTTAAAATCTCTGCCCTTAATTTAGATAGTAAACCAGTTGTCTTTCATCAGGCTTTATGAACTTAATTCCTTTATGTTTTTTTCGTTCATTGCCTTTTTTGAGGCACCAACTAATTTGTTTTTCAAGCTGCAGCATTTTTAACAGCCTCCACAATGAATTTTTCACCCCATAGCACTGCTCCTGTTTGAAACAAACTGAGTAAAGGCGGATGTCTTTTTTTGAGATTATCGATAAAGTCTTTTTCGGTTTGCATCATCAAATGAATTTTTTGGGGATGCATTTGGGATATTTCTTTATGTGTTATAGTTACATCTTTATAACTTTCTTTTTCAAACATAAGCATAACATCGTAGTCATTCGCCTTGTTGCCTTTTGTCAAAATTGAGCCATAGAGAATACAAGCCTTTGTATGATTTCTGAGATTTTCCATGTCTCTTGCTAAAACTTTTGAAGTAGGATTAAGCTCATTTTGGGTAAGAACAAGCTCCGCTAACTTTAAAGCTACATTGTTGCTAAAATTAAATTTGTAGTACATTTTACCTGTAACTGAGCTTTCTAAAACTACGATGCCTTTTTCTTTGAGTTTTTTCATAATTTTGCTTGCGCCTTCTGGAGATATTCCTATGTGTTTTGCTAACTGCCGCAAGCTGTATAGGGCATTAAAGTGCCTGAATAAAAAGTTGATAATCTTTGCCTCGTTCTGGGTTAGTGAAATCATGGTACCAACCTTAAGTTGACATATGTCAACTAATAGTTGACACTTGTATATAAATGTTTTGATTTTAGCTAAACAAAACTTAAAATTTCAAAATTATTGAAAAAATTAAGGTAGACTCAGAACATCTTGATGTTTATTAGGTGAGGAATTTGACTATTTAGACAATTCTCTTTATTTGGGTGCTCCGCCTGGTAATGTTGGTGGTGCAGGTGCTGGTGTCTCAGTTATGGGAGTAGGTGCTGCTGGCTCGGATGTTGCAGATCCTAAGTCTTGAGAAGCTGGTTTCTTATCTTCTGACCCTTTGCTCTTTCTCGTAGCATTTCTTGCTCCTAAGAATGCTACTGCAGTTGCCCCTAATGCAGTAAGAATTTCTAGTATTTTTCTATAATATGTTGGTTCAACAGTATCTGGGTTTGATTTTCTGTCTCTTAGTAGGTAATAAGCAGGAGGTGGCAATGGAATGCCATTATGCATGCCTATCTCAAACGTTCTCTGCCAGCCTTCCCCTATCAATGGTGTAGCATTTGCAAGAGTCCTTGAACCAATATGTATGTAATCAAATATTTTTGCTGATTTTTCACCAGCTTTTTCTGAATTTCCGACAGTCAGTATTGGGACGAATTGGACCATATTGATGCCAACAGAAATTGCCTCATTTGCTATGTTACCTATACTTTTTGGCACTCCATAAGCTATGTCACCAAAAATAGCTCTGTACAGTCCTAATGGAAGTTGCAATAAATGTTCAGCGCCTTCTGGCTTATTTTCTCCTTCTGGCACATAAAGACCGAATGTGAATGCGCTAAGCAAATGCTTGCCAAAATTGGCAAAATTCTCTAACACTCCTGTGTTTTGTCCTTTCTTAAGTTTTCCTTCTTTATCTAAATATAAAAATTCCGAACCATTACCAAAATCTTTAACTATATTTTCTAAACTTTGGAGTATATCTTTAGCATTCTTAACAATTCTATTCTTTATATCTTTCGGGTATTTGTAAATAACACTATTACCCTCTTTGTCTGTTAGAAGATAGTATCCATTAAGTTCTTTCCTTCTAAGTTCGCCTAAATCCGGGTCATAGAGTGAAGGTAAGTCACTTCCGCCAGTTCTTAATTTTTCCTCTAAATTGTATAGACTAGCTTGCCTAAAAATTTTTTGCCATAGTGTATCCGGACTTTCGGCAGTCTTTGAATTTTCCAGCGGATTATCGGGATTACGTTGCCTCAAGATTTCTCTGTCTACAGGACCACAAGCTACTAGAGCAGCTGCATACGCGACGTAAGTTAGAAAAGCTCTACGTCCTAATCCATTATATCTAGTTTGTACTGATTTACCATTTGGAGCGACTATTTCAGTATCAGGAACATAAAGTCCACTAGAACGTTGAGTATATTCTCGCTTTACTGCATTTCCAATATCGACTGCCATTTTACTTTAACAATATAATTCAATTGCTCATTCTAACAATCTCCAATATTTAAACCTTTCTATTTCTATCCACTTGAAAGTGGTGAATAAGTTTTGAAAGCTGTAAACCATAACATTTTTAAAGATATTATTATAAAAAACCACTAGGATGGAAATTGAAAGCAGCGTTATAGAAACAGGCGTTGACAAATTAGTGAATATAATAAAAGAAAGGGGGAGAATTGCATTAGCAGATGCTGCAAAAGAGCTTGGGGTAAGCGTAAATGTGATTCAGGAATGGGTTGACTATCTTGAGGAAGAGGGGATAATAAGCGTTGAGTACAAGCTTACAAGGCCTTTTCTCGTTGACAGGAAGCTGACAAAAAAAGAGGTTGAGGAAAAGGCAAAGGAATTCGGAAGCAAAAAGGACGCGTTTGTCAGAAAGGCAGAAGTAAGCCTGAGCTTTCTTGAAAAACAAGCGGAAGAATTAAGAAAAGTGAAGTACGAATTTGACAGGCTAAAGCAGGAGCTTGGAATGGAGCTTGACACTGTTAAAGACGACTTAAGGGAGCTGGAAAGATACCAGCAGCTGAAAGACGAGCTGCAGAAGCAGGTTGAAGGGCAGAAAAATGAAACAAAGCTTAAGATAGAGGAACTGACCCAGCAAATTGTGAGAGAGCAGCAAAAATATCAGGAATTGATAGCCAACGTAAAAAAGGAAAAGGATGAATTAAGCAGGGAAAAGCTTGAAGCGCAATCAATAGAGGAAGGCGAGAGGCTCCTGAACAGAAAACTTGCAGAGCTTAAAAGCATGATAGGCCTTATGGAGAAAAAGGTTTTGGACGAGGACTCATCAATAAAAAATTCAGAGATTCACATCGAGAGGCTCAGCATGCTGATGGATGACATAAAGCAAAGAGTGGAGGAGGAAAAATCAATAATAGAGCCCCTGATAGAGAGAAGCAAGGAGCAGGAAAGAAAAGTGCTTGAGCTGCAAGACAAGATTATGCAAAAGATAGCCCAAAAGCAGCAAAGCGTTGAAAATGTCAGGGAAATAACAAGAAAGGTAAAGGATTTCTTTGACAAGAAACTGGCTGTTGCAAGCCTTGTTGACAGGGTGAACAAGGACAGGGACGAGCTGGAAAAAAGCCTTGTTGAATTGATAAAAAAAGCCAAATCGTTCCAGCTGAGCGCGAAAAGCGGCGACATCGGCAGCCAGATGCTTGACCTGGAGAAAAAATTCAGCGATGTTGACAAGAAGAAAAGCGAATTTGAGGCTGAGCTTAAAGAGTTTGGCTCGGTCTTTAAACAATAAGTAAGAGGGCAATGATAAACTCAATAACAAAAAACACATTAACTATTAAAACAATAAAAAATTAAATAAAGATAATAGTTATAATATCAAATTAATTTTAATGTTTGTATTATTTCACAAAAAAAGAGGTGTAGCTTGTTGAAGAGATTCAGCATTAAAAAAGGAGAGGAAATCAATTGGCAGCCTGGCCCTGAAGACAACCCAAAGCGTGAAGTTAAAATCATTGGGCTGCCTCCAATTGCGCTGGAAGAAAGCAAAATCAAGGAAGAGAAAGCTAGTTCTTTTGCCCCAAAAAAAGGTACAGATGTTATTGCAACATACAACTTTATTTCTGACAACATCCCTATCACAATCAGGATATACAAGAAAAAGGGCGAATTTGTGCCCATATACGATGTTTCAATTGCAAGCATAAGCAAAAACACAGAAATCATTCTTGAAAAGATAAGGGAGGAATTGACATCCCAAGTAAGCCTGGGAATGGTTGACATTCTTGCAACAAAAGAAACCGGCTTGATTGAGCAGAGGTTCATGGAAGCGATAACAAACCTGGTCAACAAGCATTTTCCTGATGCTGACGAGAAAACATCAAATTTTCTAAAGTCATACCTTGTGCAGAGAAGCCTTGGATTGGGAAGCATTGAAATCCTGATGGATGATGTAAATCTTGAGGAGGTCGCAATAAACAATGCAGAGGACCCTGTTTGGGTGTATCATGTGAAATTCGGCTGGCTAAAGACGAACATCACACTTTCAAGCGAAGACCAGATAAGGCACTATGCAACCATGATTGGAAGAAGGGTTGGAAGGCAACTGACAATTTTGGATCCATTGATGGATGCGCATTTAAAAGGAGGCGACAGGGTAAATGCAACCCTTGAGCCGATATCTGTTGAAGGCAACACAATCACATTAAGGAAGTTTGCTGCCAAGCCATGGACTATAACAGACTTCATAAAAGACAATACAATTTCGACAGAAGCAGCTGCGTTGATCTGGCTTGGGGTGCAGTACGAGCTTTCAACATTGATAAGCGGAGGAACTGCAACCGGAAAAACTTCCATGCTGAATGTAGTTGCAAATTTCTTTCCGCCAAACCAGAGAATCATAAGCATAGAGGACACCAGAGAGGTCCAATTGCCCAAGTTCCTGCATTGGATACCAATGGTAACAAGGCTGCCAAATCCTGAAGGGAAAGGAGAAGTTTCAATGCTTGACCTGCTTGTCAATTCATTAAGGATGAGGCCTGACAGGATTATTGTTGGAGAAATAAGAAGGAAAAGAGAAGCTGAAGTGCTTTTCGAGGCGATTCACACAGGACATTCTGTCTACGCAACCGTGCATGCAAACGACACCAGGGAAACAATAACAAGGCTTACAAACCCCCCTATAGAGATTCCGAAAACAATGCTGCCTGCAATATCAATGATAGTTGTGCAGTACAGAAACAGGAGAACAGGGGTTAGAAAAACATTCCAGATAGCGGAAATACTGCCTGATTCTGAAGCCAATGTGCTCATACAGCTGGACATCAGAAAAGGCGTGCTTAGAAAAGTCGCAGAATCAAAAGCGCTGCTTAGCACAATCGAGCTGTTTACCGGATTTACAAGAGATGAGCTGATGAATTCTTTAAGTGAAAAAGAAGCCATACTGAAGTGGCTTGTCAAGAAGAATATCAATACAGTCAACGGCGTTGGAAGAATCATGGCAGAATATTACACAAACAGGGACAGCCTGATAGAGTACATCAAAAGAAACTATACTCACGGGCAAATATAATTGAGCTTTTGAACAGAGTTCAAAGCCCTCTTGGAGAGGAATTGTTGCCCGTTCGTAATACAAAGAAAACCTTATGGTTTTCGAGTGCTCGAAAATCTTTGATTTTCGACAAGTAAAGGCAATAATTTATGCTCAATTATTTGTTGCCTTTACTATAGCGGTTAGGTGGTTAAAATAAAGCCAAGCAGTGTATTTCAAAGAGTATCAAAGGCATTTCCGACATTGAAAGCCAAGCTAAAGCAGGCTGGGATGGATGACAGGCCAGAAGACTTCATTAAAAAGACATTTGTATCTGCATTTTACATGACAACTGGATTGGTTGTTCTATTATTTTTAGTGCTTGCAAAATTAAATTTGGTCAAGGGCGTTTTATTCCTGATTGTTCCAATTGTATTCTTTGCGATGTTTTTTTACATGATCAGGCTGCCTGATGCAAAGATAACAAAAAAAGAGAAGGAAATAAGCAGGGAAATTGTTTTTGCAGGAAGGTTTCTTATCATAGAGCTTGAATCTGGAGTGCCTTTGTACAATGCAATGATCAACATCTCAAAAAATTATGAGGTTGTGGGCAGGTACTTCAAGGAAATAACCGACAAGATTGACCTTGGGACAAGCATGGAAGACGCATTAAACGATGCTGTTGAATTTATCCCGTCAAACGACTTCAGGAAGATACTGTGGCAGATTATAAATTCCATAAGGACAGGCTCGAATGTTGCCAAATCCCTTTATTCAGTCATGGAGCAGATAACAAAGGACCAGATTACCGAGGTCAACAAGTACGGGAAAAAGCTAAATCCATTGGCGATGTTTTACATGATAATTGCAGTCATTCTGCCTTCGCTGGGGATGACAATGCTGATAATACTGTCTTCGTTCATACATTTTGAGCTCAGCCTGACGATTTTGCTTGCGCTTGCTGGCTTTCTTGGCTTTGTTCAATTCATGTTCATAGCCTTGGTGAAGTTCTCCAGACCGGCAATTGAGTTTTGATGCAAATGGGATGCTAATATTCAAATACCATGTTCAGCATAAAAAATTTATTCAAGAAAAAAACTGATGCGGTACATGGCGCCCAGCCTGAAAGAAGGATTGAGTTCTTTAAAAAAAAGTTCAAGAAAACGCAAAAAAAGCAATTGGCTGTCCAGGAGAGAAGGCAGAGAATAAGGGACTACCTTGAGAGGGCAGGCCTTGACATCAGCCCTCAAAAGCTGTCAAAAACCTTCTTCAACATAGCCGTGTTGATAAACCTTGCAATATCCGGCTATCTTATCTACTATTTTTCTGTAACGTATGGCATAACATGGAGCACTGTGTTTGCATCCATGATTGTGCTTTGGATATTTATTTTTGTGCTCTTAATATTTGCCTTGTGGGTCATGTTTTACCTTGCTGTTGACCTAAAGATTTTCAAGAGGAAAGTTGACATAGAGGATGTATTGCCTGACTTTCTGCAGCTGACAGCATCAAACATAAACGCAGGCATGACGATTGACAGGGCTTTATGGTTTGCAGTAAGGCCAAGATTTGGAGTTTTGGCAAAAGAGATTGAGATGGTTGCAAAGGAGACAATAAGCGGAACTGACCTTAAGACGGCGCTGGAGAGGTTTGCATCAAGGTATGATTCGACTATTTTAAAAAGATCAATAAGCATGATCAATGAAGGCGTGGATGCAGGAGGAGAAATCGGCGATTTGCTTAACAGGATAGCAATAAACATACAGGAGCAGAAAGCAATGCTTAAGGAGATGTCTGCAAATGTCACAACTTATGTTATATTCATCACATTCTCCAGCGTGGTTGCAGCGCCGTTCCTGTTTGCACTCTCTGGTGTTTTGATAGAGGTGGTGCAGAAACTCGGCTCTGCCTTGGTAAACACAGCAACTATTGCAGCGACTGCCGGCATTGCACTGAGCTTTTCAGGAACAGGAGTGTCGCAAGCAGACTTCAGGATTTTTGCAATTGTCTCCTTGATAATGACATCCTTGTTTTCTGCAATGATGATTTCAACGATAAAAAAAGGCAACATAAAATCAGGAATAAAATACATACCAATTTTCATTGCAGTGTCATTAATGCTTTATGTAGTGGCGCAAGGCGCTGCAAGCAAACTGCTTAGCCTCTTTTTTTGATTGAATATTTGCCAAAAGATTTAATCTTGCTCATTTCATTTGCAGTATAAATCTTGGAAAGATTTATATATTAGTTATTCAATGAATATCCGGATTTACATTTAAAGTAAAAAATGAATTCAAAAATGAGGTGAATTTGATGAATAATTCTGCTAAATACAAGAGATCTCAAGCTGCTATGGAATTCTTGATGACTTATGGATGGGCTATCCTTGTTGTTCTCGCTGCAATCGCGGCCTTGGCTTACTTTGGTGTGTTAAGCCCGGAAAAATTCCTTCCGGAGAAGTGCATTTTACAGCCTGGAATTGCATGCGTAAGCCATAAGGTAGAGCCAACTAAGGTCACTCTTGTCATATCGAATGGGCTAGGCAGGACTATAACAGTAGATAGCATAGCTGTAGGCGCATGCAGCGGTACAACACCATTCGAAATGCAGAGCGGAACAGACCACACTTTTGTAATAGGAGGAACTTGCAGTAATGGAGTTGCCAAGGATAAGTTCAAGGCTGACATTACAATGGGGTACACCGAAAAAGACACTAGCTTAACAAAAACAGCATATGGCAATATAAACTCAAAAATTGAATAGCTTTGCTTATAATTTATAATATAATTTTGTCAAAAATAATGAGGTGAAGTTGATGAAAAATTCTAAATCACAAGCAGCATTAGAGTTCTTGATGACCTATGGGTGGGCTATTCTTGTTGTTCTAGTGGCTGTTGGAGCTCTTGCGTATTTTGGAGTTTTGAGCCCTGAGAAGTTTTTGCCTGCCAAATGCACATTGTCCGCTGGAATTGGATGTGTGGACCACAGGGTACTAGGTACAGGCGGCGCTGGAGGGGTTGGTAGAGTAACAGTAAGATTAACTAACTCTTTGGGTTATGATATAGATCAGATCTGTGTTAAAGCAGGAGGAACAGCAGGAACTGCTGGAGCTGGTTGCGGAACATTTCCTGCTGGTGCATCGTGCGGCGCTTCCTCAACAGAGACGCTTGCTAATGGTGCGTCAAAAACATATGACATAGATTGTGCTACTACACTGCTAGGCTCAAAATTAAATGGGCAGTTAAATGTTTCATACAGAGTAACAGATACACTGATAAGCCACAATAATGTGGGGCAGATAACGACCAGAATAGAGTAAATATTATTTCTTTTTTGGATATTATTTTTGTTTTTAATTCTAAAAGAGACTATCATAAAGTAGAAACTTTTTTAATTAAATCCAAAATATTTTTCTTAAAAATTATCGTCGGTAATCACAAAAAAAGAGATGATTTAAATACTACATTGATTATTATGTATCTCCACTTTATCGGAAGACTATTTCTGCAAAGAATAGCTCTTCCGTTGAAGCCCTTTCATATTCACAAATACATCAAAGTTTAACGTGGAGAAGGAGGTGGTAAACAAAAAGTAAAATTAAAAACAAGGGCTTTAACGGAGAGAGCGTACCAGTATAATATAAAACATTACAGTTGTTTGATATCTCTATAAGTCCAATAAGTCATTTTTATATTAAATGCCGAAGCGGCAGAACAAGGTTTATGCGGCGGTTTGCAATTGCTTTATGAGCATAAAGCCGAGGCAGTAAACCGCTATCCCATGGTGGGTATTAGGGTTCAAATCCCTGCTTCGGCGTTTATGTTTTTACAAACACAAGAAGGAAAGTGGGTTTCCCGCAAAGAAAACCCCACAATTCCCCTTGAGCGTGAAGTGTGAATTGCTCCTTCTTGTCTACCTTTATATCAATAAGGACGGCAGACTTAACATGCTGGAGGCAAAAGTAATGTGCTAAAACACAACAAAGGTATTATTCATATTGGTTTTGGTGTGCTGTTGTTGATATTGATAGTGGCATATATTGTCATATCAATAAAAAGCCCTTCAACCCAAGCGCATGTGGATACAGCCCTCAAAAACTTGTCTACCTCTGCGAAAGGATTGATACCATTTACGTAGGGATAACCAGTAAGTGCTGGTATATTGTTAACCTCACAAGTTAACATCACCAAATTTTTTGCTGATGATAGGGAATATCCTTGAAGCTTTTTTATTTTAAAGTTTTACTTCTTTCTTGTGAGATTGTTTCAAAAGATCTAACCACCCCAAATATATTAAAATAATGAAAATTAATTTAAAAATTTAACCTTTTTTATCCTCTTACTCAGACTTTTTCTTCTGCCACATGAAGTAGCCGATGCCTGCTGCAACTACAATAATAACAACAACAATCCATGCTATTGCTGTTGTGCTCAATGGCTTCTTGGCTTCTGGTGCAGCTGCCTTCTCTTCTGGTGGCGCTGCTGCTTCTGGTGGCGCTGCTGGTGCAACTTCTGGGGGTGCAGCTTCTGCTGGCGGCGCTACTGCTGGAGCTGCTTCCTTGCCTCCAATAGCAAATGTGCTGAAGCCAGGCGTTGTTGATTGGTATTGCACATTATTTGCATCAGTGCCTGTTTTTGCTGTTGGCAGGGCATTCCATTTGCTCTCGCTGTACCTGTACAGCACAACATCATCTTCTGCAATACTATTGCCTGTTAGCCATGATTTTAGCACTTTGAAATTGACTGTAACCTTTGAAGTATCTGTGTCAGCAATATTGCTTCTTGTTAATTGCAAGTATTGGTAAACTTTTGCTGCTGCTGCAGTTGACAATGGGTTTGATGCCAGGCTTGCAACCTTTATTTCTGCATTTGTTACTGCGCTCTTAACATCAACTACAACTCCAGTTACGGCTATATCTGCATTGTTGACTGTCAAAACAGCACTTGAGCCTGCTGCTAAGCTATCCCATTTTCTTGCTGCAGTTGCTACTTCATTGCTAGGAGCTGCTGCTCCTCCGCCTCCCCCACTTGTTGATGCCGCGGCTGCTGCGGCTGCTGCGGCTGCTGCTGCGCTTGTTGTGAAGCTTAATCCACTGCCATTTACTGCACAATTGCCATTAAAGTCGCATACAGTAACATTAAAGTGATATGTTGTGCTAGCAGTCAATCCTGTTAAAGCTACATCTTGCGTTTGGTTGAAGTCTGTTTGTACACCTGTTGTAAAGGAACTGTTAGGAGCAGCTTGCACTGTCGCATTTACTGTTTCGTTCATGCCGCTTATCGTAACTGTAGCTGTGGTTGTGCTTACGCTAACAGATACTCTTGAGCTGTTTGGCATGTTTGGGGGTGTTACGTCTGAAACATTAAAGCCCCATATGTACTGGTTAGTATTACTGTCATCGTCTATGACCCAGAAGGTTATGTTATAAGAGCTAGGTCCAATATTTGAATTATTAAATCTCTCAGTTTGACCTATGCATACAGTGCCTGTTTTTGTCATTGTTACATTTGTTGGAGTTGAGCTGTTGAGCTGATATTTGCATGTAACTGCATCTGCTGAAACAGTTATGTTTGGCAAAAACATACTTACTGTTTGGACATCTGTTGGGAAAGATACATTGGCAGTTGGCGCAGCTGTATTATTTGTGAATGCTAATACGCTGAAATGAGGCAAGTAAACCTTTATAGACTGATTATCTGTATTATTCCAGCATACTGAAGACTCACCAAAAGTACTATCGCTTTGAGCTGGGCTGAATCCTGCTGCACATTCTGTCACATTTATTTTTGTAGTTAAATCTTGAGTGTTACGGAAGTACCATATTTCAAATGTTCCGCCTATAGTAGCCATACTTGCATTTATTGGGTATGTTACAGAAGCGTAATAACTATTGTTGTTTGAAATGAATTCCTGTACGCTCTCATTGAACCATACCATGTCTAACATTTCTGCTGTAAAGTTATTTCTTATATGGCTATATGTGTTTGTATTATTTTGCCTTACTGTAAAATTATACTTGTCCCAGTTTGCAGCTGAGGCATTGAAGGTTATAGTCACATTAATTAGTTTTCTTGCTGTCATATTCAAAGCCATCAGCAAGTTGAAAGTCTGGTCTGTAATATCTTTTGCTACATCTACACTGCCGCCACTTGCATTTGTGAGATTAACAAAAGAAATGTTATTTAAATTGTAAAGTCCCAATGTACCAAGAGTGCCATTTAAGCCTAATTTGGAAAAGTCTATTGGACCGTCTGCTGTAAATGTGATTACACTGCTATTTCTGGCATTGCCTAATGTATCATTAACCGTGAATTTAATAGTATGCACTCCAGCAGTGAAATTTGTGATGTTTAATATTGTGATATTTGTTGCTGCTCCCTCTATTTTGCCAGTCAAATTCAATGTGACAATGTTGAATCTGTTGTCGAGATAGTATCCAAAGTAGTCAATACTTTGGCTGTCATCTTTTGCAGATAAGCTAATGGAAATGTTGCTAGTGCCTCTAAATCCATCAGTTGGGGTGGTTACTGCCAGCGAAGGTGCTAAATCATCAACTAAAAACCCAACTACTGAGGAGTTGAAATTGCCTGCAAAGTCATATACTGTGACAGTAACTGTCTTATTTGCCGCTGTCCCTTTGCATCCACTATAATTAAATGGCGCTATTATTGTATCATTTGTAAATAAGTTCGAGTCTGAATTACAGCTTGAAGTCCAGCTCATATTTTTAAGCAGATTTGTTCCTCCAACTAAAGTTGTAAAGCCAATAGTAGTGAATGGAGTCACATTAGACTGGTTTACTGTAGACAAACCATTTGATAAGTTAACGAATGTTAATGTTGGAACGATTCCACTTTGCATGCTGAAGTTATGTATATACAATTCGGCATTGCCCCATTCATCTTCTGCAGTCAATCTGACAACGTGTGAACCGTTTCCTAATCCAGGACAGCCACCAGTATCCAACAAGGTAAATGAACCGCTACTGGAATTTCTTTTAGCATTTGCATTTGTTGTAAAATTTATTTTTTGATTACATGCCGTATCGGTAAGAGCATCAAATTGTATCCCAACATACCTAAGGGAATTAGGTTCAGTGATATTCCATACAACTGTAGGTGTCGTGTCTGTTACATTTGAAAGGTTAGCTACATCTATTCCGCCAACGCTTGAAACAAGCAAAGTTGGCTTTGTTGTGTCATTAATTTGTATTGTTATGTTTGTTCCCGAAATATTCATATTTCCTAGCGTATCATTAGCCCTAACCCTAAAGCTTACATTCCG
>JACPMS010000060.1 GCA_016185875.1 Candidatus Woesearchaeota archaeon
AAAATACCAAAACAAATTAACACCAGCTGCTGCCCAAAAGTCAGAAATTATTTATGAGTCAAGCAGTGAAAAAGCCAAGGAATGGATTATGGCAGGACTTTTAACCTTGTCAATTTTATTGAACATCATATTGATATGGAAAAGATAGGCTATACAAATAATCTCATTATAAAGTAGCTTGAGCCTGCAATAATTGCCGACATAGGAATTGTCAGTAGCCATGCAACGACTATCCTTCTTGCTATCTGCCACCTCACTCCAGAGTACCTCCTGACAGAGCCGACACCCATAATAGAGCCGCTTATTACATGGGTTGTGCTGACAGGTATGCCAAACAATGCTGTAGCCAGAAGAACCAAACCACCGCTTGTTTCTGCTGAAAATCCGTGAAAAGGGGTCAATCTAGTAATCCTGATGCCCATTGTCTTGATAATCTTCCAGCCTCCAAAAAATGTGCCCAGTGCAATTGAACTGTAGCTTGCTATTATCACCCATTTTGGAACATAGAAAGTGCTTGTCAATCCCGATGTAAAAAGCAAAAGCGCAATAATCCCCATTGTTTTTTGCGCATCATTTGCGCCGTGCCCGAGGCTGTAAAAGCTGGATGATGCGATCTGGAGCTTCCTGAAATAATTGCTGATTTTCCCAGGAGGCACATTCCTGAAAATCCACATCATCAGGATAGAGAAAATTGTTGCTCCTAAGAATCCAAGGAGCGGAGCTGCAATTATAAAAAACAGGATTTTGTTTACCCCGCTAAATATAATTGAGCTGAAGCCTGAAGACATAGTTCCAGCTCCAATTAAGCCTCCTATCAAAGCGTGGCTGCTTGATGATGGAATGCCATAGTACCATGTTATTATGTTCCATAAAATAGCCCCAATAAGGGCTGCAAGGATAACATAAATATCTACAACATTGGAGTTTACTATGCCCTTGCCTATTGTTGTTGCAACTGCAACGCCAAAAACAAAGGCTCCGAAAAAATTCCAGAAAGCAGCAAGCAATACGGCATTTCTCGGCTTCAGGACATTTGTTGCAACAATTGTTGCTATTGCATTTGCAGCATCATGAAACCCGTTTATGAAATCAAATACCAAAGCAATTGCAACCACAATCAAAACAAGCGTTAGCTCAGGCATGCTTTACCACTATGCTCTCAACAACATTTGCCACATCTTCGCACTTGTCTGTGATGCTCTCCAGAAGCTCGTAAATCTCCTTGTACTTTATTATGTCTATGGAATTCTTGTAAAAGTGGAATAACTCTGACAATGCCTCATGGTAAACATCGTCTGCTTCATTCTCCAGGCTGTGTATTTTTACATAATGCCCTTTCATGTCCTTTAATTTTCTCAAGTCTGGTATGCTCTTGTTCAGCTCTGCAACAGAGCTGTGTATTATGTCAACAAGCTTGATTATATGCCCGTCTATCCGTTCAACGCCCAAAAGCACAAACCTTAATGCAACAGCATTAATCAGGTCAATAACATCGTCAAGAAGCACAGCCATCTGGTGTATGTCTTCCTTGTCAATTGGAGTTATAAAAGTCTTGTTTAGCTTTTCAATTATCCTGTGGGTGATCTCGTCGCCTTTATGCTCAATGGATTTTATGACATGGGCTTTTGATTTTCTCTCACTCCTCTCAAACTTGGAATAGTCATTTACAAAAGCCCTTAGCTCTTTAGCTCCCTCAAGGGCATTCTCCGACTGCTCTGTAAGCATTTCAAAGAACTTCTCTTCTTTTGGCACAAGCCAGTGCATTATGTTGGGCATAATACTTCATGTTCTTGAGATAGTGTATAAATAGGTTTCGTCAAAAAACTTTATAAACAAACATTATTCCTAAAGACATATGGTTGAGGCAGAAAAACAAGGCGAGCATGCCCACATCAGGTGCAGAACTATTATTGAAGTCTTAGGCAAGCCAAAGGAGCATGTGGAGAATGCAATAAAAGAGTATATCGAGCACATCAAGGAGGATTCTGAGCTTGTTATTCTAAATGAGGAATATTC
>JACPMS010000051.1 GCA_016185875.1 Candidatus Woesearchaeota archaeon
GTTCCAGCCCCTGTCTTGTGTATCAATGCAGTGTCATGTAGTGTCTTGAAAATTGAGCTAATGTCATCTTCAATAGGCAGTACAAAGCAAGCAGCCAGCTGCTGCAGCTTTCTCCCTGCATTAAACAATGTTGGCGAGTTCGGAAGAAAATCAAGAGATGCCATTAAATTATAAAATTCTTTCTCTGTTTCTTTCACATTTTTTTTAGAATATTTATATTTTGCATCTGCCTGCGCAATATTTTTTGCAACTCTCCTGAACAAATTTTCAGGTTTTTCTATGGCTCTGCCTTTATTGTCTTTTTTCAAGTAGCGCTGCTCAAGTATCAGCAATGCGTTTTTTGATAAATTAATTTTTTTCATATTTTATTTTGCAAATTCAACCCCTATTTTATTCTCAAATTTCGAATCTCCAGTCAAGAAAGGTATATTTATTTCTAAGGCGTAAGCATAACCTACACAATCAACATAGCTTAGCTTTTCTTTCTTGTTAGCAAATTTTATCTCCATTCCTTTCTTAATTATATACCTTGGGATTTTTACTGTAAACTCCGTCCATTCATCAAAATGATGTTCTGCAACTTCTTTTCCGTAATCTCTTAGAAGCGAGTAATATAATTCCATAAGATTAAAATCTGAAGTGACGAGAATGTGGCTTGTGTACTGCTTATAGTTTCTATTTCCACCAATTAGTTCTATCAGTGCGTAAGTGTCACAGAAGAAAACCTTAATGTTCATCATATCCTTCATCAATCTCTTCCATGACTTTTTGCGTTGGTTTCTTCAATTTCAGTGTTCCAAACATTTTTTTGAGCTTTTTGCTGTAATCTTTAAGAACTAGTACTGTAATCTTTTCCCGTGGCTTTATGTTCTCCTCTTTAATTATTTCTGACGGTATGGTTATCCCTAACGAATTTCCCCATTTTTTGGTTATAGCTTCGAATTGCTCCATTTTTATCACCAAAATTAGGTATAATCTAATTATATATAAATTTATTGTTTTTATTGTTCAATTTCAAAAAATTTATATAAACCTAAATCAGGGAATTCTGTGATGGAGCATTTGTCAATCAAGGACATACATGACAGGCTGGATGAGCTAAAGGACTGGGAGCTTATCGGGCATGAAATAACAAAGGAGTTCCGCTTCAAGGACTTCAAGGAGGCAATGGAGTTTGTGCAGAAAATCGGAGAGGAAGCAGAGCGAGAGCACCATCACCCGGATATACTGATAAGATACAATAAAGTGACAATAAACGTGACCACTCATGACGCTAATGGACTGACTTACAAGGATTTTAAATTGGCAAGTGTTATCGAGCAATTGATTTGAAACGATAAGTATTTAACTCATTAAATAGTAGCACAGTAAATGCAAACTTTTGTTGATTTATTCGATAGAAAAATAATTTTAACTGAGGAAATAAAAAGTCATATTTTAAAGAGGCCTGAAATGATTAACCATGAGGATAAAATTAAGGAAACCTTAAATGCGCCTGAATTGCTGAAAAGAAGTGTCTCGGATGAAAAAGTAGTGATTTACTATAAATATTATATAAAAACACCTGTTACGCACAAATATTTGGCAGTAATTGTAAAGATTAATGACAAGGAAAATTTTATAATATCTGCTTACTTTACAGACAGGATAAAGAAAGGTGAAATCGTATGGAAAAAAACTTGAATATTTGGTTCGACAAGGAAGGTGATTTTTTGGAGCTCACAATAGGAAAACCTGTAAAAGGCTTCTTTAGGGAAATTGGTGATGATATGTTGGAAAGAGTAGATGCAGAAACAGGCAAAGTCATAGGATTCTCTATTCTGAATTTTTCTAAAAGATTTGACAAGTTGAAAGAAACAAAAAGTCTGCATTTGCCAATAGGAATAGAGCTTAAAAGCGGTTGATAAATTTACTTATGGGAATTTTGAATTGGCTAATATAATTGAGCAGTTGGTTTGACAATAGGTTATAGTAAATGATGGTTAAATGAACGAAGAAGAATTAGGTGTTATCACAAGATTCAGTTATGCTTACAAAAGATTAGTGAATTCTTTAGGAGAACTGAAGAAACTTGATAAGTTAGCAAATAATGACCTTCCTACAAACATTCTATTCAGAACTTTCTTATATTATGAATCTAATTATTCCATGTTTCACAAAATTGTAGAAGTCCTTACTAAAGAAATTAAACTAGGAAATGATTATGTTTTATATCGCATTGACGATTCTGTCCTACGAATTGAAAAAACCAAAAAGATTTTTTCTAAACTGACTACTTATCAATATTTGATTCCATTTTTGGAAGTTCTTAATGAATTTATAACTGCCGCAGAACCATTTCTTTATGTAGTATTTACTATTACTCCCGAAATTTATTTTGAAATAATATCTTTATCTATAGAAAGAAGATTGCATTTTTTTAGTGATTTTGTTAAGAAAAATGCCATAATTCTCCATGGAGGATACTCTAATCCGAATGAGTTTTGGTTTCCAAGCATTAAAAGTTTCCTCGAAAATAAAGGATATGAAGTCTGGGCTCCACAACTTCCATATCTTAATCAACCGCCTGATTTAAACATACAATTGCCATTTGTTCTTCAAAATGGAAAATTCACTGAACAAACCACAATTATTGCTCATTCTGCAGGTTGCCCTTTGACTTTGAGTATTTTGGAAAATATTAATGTAAGAATTCATAAAGCAGTTTTTGTGGCAGGTTTTGCCGATTCTCATGCTAATGTGCCAAAGACAATATTACAAGGAATATATGACTGGAAAAAAATTCGACAAAATGTGAAAGACATAATTTTCATCAATTCGGATGATGATCCATGGGAGGCTAATCACGTTCAGGGAAAACTCATGTTTTATTCTTTAGTTTTGGGAGGAGCACTCATTGTCCTACATGGACAAGGTCATTTTGGTTCAGTTACTTATTATCGAGAAAATCAACCTTACAATAGCTTTCCTTTTCTTGAAAAATTGTTGAGTTTACAATAGACGGGTTTTAATTTCAATACTCAATCCCTCTTCTCGCAACAATTCCCTTTTGCCAGGGATGCTTTACCCTATTGACAACAGAAACATAGTCAGCTATCTCCATCAATTCTTTTGGAGCGTCCCTTCCTGTTAAAATCAATTCTACTTTGCCGTGGTTTTTTGCAATCTCCAAAACTTCTTCAAGCGGTATCAAGCCTTTTTCAAGAACACAATTAATCTCGTCAAGAATAACTACATCGTATTCGCCGCTCTTAACCACTTTTTTTGCATGCTCCCATCCCTCCATTGCAGCATCCTTTTCCTTTATGTCCGGCTGGAAAACAAACCTTCCAGTCTTGTCTGAAAATTCCTGCAGATGCTTCTGCTTTTCCTTCAAGGCATCAACTCCAAACTGCTCAATTATAAATCCTAACTTTTTGGAGCTGTACAATTCTCCTGTAAATCCGCTCTTAAGGAATTGTATCATATGAACGCTTAAATTGTTGCCTACAGCCCTCAAAGCCAAGCCTAAAGACGCTGATGTCTTTCCTTTTCCGTCGCCTGTGTAAACATGCACCAATCCAAGGTTTTCCTTGCTGTCGTCTCCTTTAACTTTTATGGGAGACTTTATTCTTGTTAATGCCATTTTTTGTTGTTTCTTTTCAAATATTCAGATAAAACATCTACTGCTGAAGGCGATAATTTGCCGTTGTCTAACAATTTCTTAATCTCATCCAAATTCGCAAAACTGCCGTCAGAGACTTCTGATTTATCAAGTCTCAGTTTACCATCATACACACATTTGAACACTGTCCTATTCACATTATTTTCTTTCCTGCGAGATTTCAACTTAAAAAGTTTAATTAATTTGACTTCGGAAATATTAACTTCCTCAAAAAGCTCTCTTTTTGCAGCGTCCTCGTAACTTTCTCCTGCTCTTACAGAGCCTCCGATTTTAATATCATACATACTAGGGTAAAGTCTCACAGTAGCTGCTCTTTTGTGAACGAATAATTTTCCTTTGGAATTGAATACGATCACATTCGAAGTTCTGTGCAATAGGCTTTTATCCATCATTTCCTTCCATGTAGCTTTGCCTATTACATTATCATCATCATCGACAATATCGACATATTCTACCATTTTTTTATTTTTGATATTTTGCTTTTATTTATTTTTGTAATATTTTTATTTAATGTGATTCTTATGTATTTTGTTATCGTAGTTTAATTTATTTTTTGATGGATATAATTGCCAACAAAATTTCATCTCTTTTTTGGGATTAACTTAAAAAATCAAAACAAAAGAAAAATCACATGCAAAGGCCCCAGCCGCAGCCTGGGCAGTGCAGGCATCCTTCCTTGATTTCAAGGAGTGTGCCGCATTCAGGGCAATTTTTCATTGCAAACTTTGATTTTGGCTTATCATCAGATTCACCTGCGAAAACCAAGCCGCTTTCCGATTCCTTAACCATCTGCTCCGGCTGCTTTAACTCAACCTTTACTTCTTCCTTTCGCTCTTTTGCCTTTGGCGCCACAAGCACCTGGTCCTTTATGCTTGTGTCCCTGAAAACAGTCACATCCTTGCATCCAAGCCTATAAGCCAAAATATAGCTTTCCCTCATGTGCTCGACAGTTGCATCAGCTGGGAAGTTATTGGTCTTTGATATCGAGGAATCCACCCATTTCTGGAAGGAAGCAAGCGCTCTTATGTGGTCCTCTGGCGTGATGTCCATTGCAGTGACTAAAACTTCCCTTATCCTTTCAGGCACGTATCCTATATTTTGAATGACACCCTTGTTGGCATTGATGTCCTCCATCAATTTGTCATTGTAAAGCCCCTCTTCCCTCAGCACTTTTTCAGCAGCTGGATCAACATAATAAAAGCTCCCGACCTTCACATTCTTCTCAAATACAAGAGAGTAAACAGGCTCCATCCCGGATGAGCAGCCTGCAATCATTGAAATGCTGCCAGTTGGCGCAATTATTGTTGTGTAGCCGTTCCTGATGCCGTATTTTTTAACATCGTCCTTTAACTTGTCCCACTCAAAATGCCATTCCTGCCTTAAATCAGCGCCTCTGATTGGAAGCCTTCCCTGTTTGTAGAAGCTCTTGTCATAATAAGGCAGATTGCCCCTTGTTCGTGCCAATTCGATACTCTCAATTTTGCTCCAGTATGCAATAAACTCCATCAGCTGCTCCATAAATTTTCTGCCTTCTTCTGTATTGTAGCCAAGTCTCATCTCATAAAGCAAGTCTCCTACCCCCATTACCCCCAATCCGATTTTTCTTGTTGAAAGGCTCATTTCTTCAATCGCTTTCAGCGGGAAATTGTTTACATCAATCACATTGTCAAGGAATTTTGTGCATTTCATAGTCACTTCCCTTAACCCGTCCCAGTCTAAATATGTATTTCCCTCTTCATCCTGCTTGGCAAATGCCCAGACATTTATAGAGCCGAGATTGCATGGCTCGTTCGGGTAAAGCAAAACTTCCCCGCAAGGATTTGTTGTCACAATCGGTCCAAGGTGCTCGTAAAATGGATTGTAGTCATTAACCTTGTCAAAGAAAATCACGCCAGGCTCTGCAGACTCCCAAGCCTGGTAGACAATCTTGTCAAAAAGCACTCTTGGATTTACATGCCTTACTACTTTACCATCTTTTGGGTTAATTAAGGGATAAGGCTCATTCTTTTCATAATAATCCCAGAAATCCGACATTATAAGCACTGATATGTTAAAATTCCTTAATGCCTTGTTGCCTTCTTTCGCAGTTATAAACCTCTCAATGTCAGGATGGTTGCTGTTGAGAATGCCCATGTTTGCCCCTCTTCTTATGCCGCCTTGCTTGATGACCTCTGTCATTGTGTCAAACAGCCTCATAAAGCTTATCGGGCCGGATGCAATGCCTCCAGTTGAGCTTACAAAGTCGCCTTCAGGCCTTAATTTGGAGAAGTTGTAGCCCATGCCGCCGCCAGCCTTGAATACGATTGCAGTATTCTTCAAAGTTTCCATGATTCCGTCTATGGAGTCAGGCACATCCAAGACAAAACAATTATGCACAGACACCATGTTTGCAACATAAGAATGGTCTTCCTGAACTTCAAGGTTATAAACTGGTCCAACATACTCTATTTTTAAGATATTCTCTATTTTTGTAAAAATTACATCATTAACAACAAAAGTATTGGGCTTGTAGCCCGTGTCTGTCTCTTGCCTGCCGTATAATTCGTTGATAAGTAAAAGTCCTTGTTCGCCGCTTATTGTGCATCTGTATGGTTGTGTTGAGCCCAGCTTTGGCATTGATTCTTTTCCTAGCGCAGCAAAAACCCCACAGCGCATGGTCATCTGCCAGAAAGCATAAACTACATTTTGATTGCACATAACAAGCCTCGCATTGGTTTTATTGGAATTTTTGAATATAGTGCCGTCCCCCCTTATAAGGCCCGCCATCAAACCTTTTTGCTTATGTTGAGGCAACTTCATTATCCAGTGCGGTATGTGCTTTTTATTGTAGCCCCTGCCTAAAATATTCTCAAAAAAATTGGCCAATATTGTGGAATGAAACCTTAAAGAAAGCCATTTTCTTGCCTCTGAATTTGTTCTTTCTATCCTTGAGGAAATGCCAAATTTTTTCTCCATTATAGAAGTTACTTCTTGGCAATAGGCTTCCTCATCTATGGAAAAGGTAAACCTCACACAATCTTTGTCTGCAATAGAGCCTTCTGAAAGGTAATACCCAAATAATTTCATTACGTCATTGTCTACAATAATGGTGTTTTTAACAGGCTTTGTAGTATGAACAAAAGCATCAAACTTTCCTCCTTTGTATTTGTAACTGCATTCATCTTTCTCATTCACATTTACATTTTTTACTATATCACTAACTTTTATTTGTTCAACATCTTCAACTTCTTTAGGGCAGGATAGGGCCACATAATCTCCTTCTTTAAGCGAATTAAGTGGAAGCCATTGTATTTTGTTATCTTTATAGCTTAAAATTGGATGCTCTTCTGTAACAAGCATAGAAGGCTTTGGAAGCTTGCTGCAGCTTACTTTGTATAACGAATCTGTATTTCTTACATATACCTTCTCAACTTTTCTGAACCTTCCCTTATGGGTTAGCACCAAGTCACCAACTTTAATGTCTTTTATTTCCTTTGGTCCTTTTTCCGTCATTATTGCCTGGTTTGGATGAAAGCATGCGCTGCCCATCCCCAAAGGATTGCCGAAGTTTGCAATTGCCGGGGTATTGGGCATGAAAAGCTTGTGAGTCATCAAATTGAAGAGCTCTCCTATATTTTTGTCATAGCTGCTAAACTCGCCTTTCCTGAGCATATCAAAAAACTTGCTCCAAGAGACTTTCATTTGCTTGTTTCTGTTGAACCTGTCATACATTCTTTTCAAAGCTTCAAGATGGTACCTGTTTAGCTTGTAGCCTCCAATTGAAAACTGGTCCTCATGCAGAGCTGGCTTAAAATCCTCAGCCATGTTGACTGGCTGCTGCGCCTTAATGTCAAAAACTCTTGCGTCATAGAACAAGTCAGGCAAAGCAGCATGCACAGCAACCCTTGTGAACAACTGCTTTGGCGTTTCGATAAGCTTGCCTGTTGCGTCCTTTCTCAAGTATCTTGCTTTCAGAACTCTTAAGGCATTCACATCAAACCTTTTGTCTACTTCATCAACCTCTTCCTTTTCAAGCACCAGCTGCTTTTCCTTTCTTATTTCTGCCCTCTGCTGCCTGTAAAGAATATACGCTTTTGCTGTTGCAGCATGCCCTTCCCCAATCAGCACCCTCTCCACAGTGTCTTGTATTTCCTCAACAGAAGGAGTTGCTTTGGCAAGCTTTTCAAGCTCTGCAACCACCTTGTCGCTTAATTTCTGGGCTAATTTTCTGTCTCTGCCGCCAACTGCATTTGCAGCCTTGAATATGGCATTTGTTATTTTGCTTTGGTCAAATTCTGCTATGCTTCCATCCCTTTTCCTTAAGATTTTTACCATTTTCAGACCTCTTTTTAAGTTTTAGCCGGTTTTTACTACTTATTCGAAAACACAACAGGTAGTATATAAGACATTATTAATACACTATATGTAGTATATTTTCAAAGTGGTGCTTATATATAAATATTTTGGTTTGGTGAATGAGCTTGCAGCTAAAAGACACCAATCTTTTCTGTGCGCTTTCAAACAATAACTTTAAATATCACCAATATAGCAATTATTATCATGGAAGAGCAGGCTTCAAGCGAATCATTAATGCCGCAAATAGCTATTGCAGAGCAAGCTGTTAAGGCAACTAGAATAAACAAAATAGTGATGCACGGCTTCAAGTCTTTTGCAAAGCATACAGAAATACTGTTTGGAGGCAACTTCAACTGCGTTCTTGGCCCAAACGGCGCAGGCAAAAGCAATGTTTTGGATGCTTTATGCTTTGTACTTGGCAAATCTTCGTCAAGGGACTTGAGAGCGGAAAAATCAGCAAACCTGATATATAATGGCGGCAAATCAAAAAATGGGGCCAAGCAAGGGGAAGTAAGCATTTATTTTGACAATTCCGCCAAAGTGTTCCCTACAGAAGACAGGGAAGTGAAGATAACAAGGGTGGTAAGGCAAAATGGCCAGTCTATATACAAGATTAATGACAAAGCCATGACAAGGCAGCAAATCACAAACCTTCTTTCTTTGGCAAAGATAGACTCTGACGGCTATAATATAATCCTGCAAGGCGACATAGTGAAGTTTGTTGAGATGCATCCCGAGGACAGGAGGCTGCTGATAGAGGACATAGCTGGCATTTCAATTTACGAGGAAAAGAAGCACAAGGCAATGCTTGAGCTTGAAAAGGTCGAGCAGCATTTGAGAGAAACAGAGCTTATACTGACTGAAAGAAACACTTACCTAAAGGAGTTAAAGAAGGACAGGGACCAGGCATTGAAGTACAAGGAGATGAGCGACAGGATAAAGCAAAACAAGGCTTCCTACCTGAAAATCCAGATAAACAAAAAAGAATTTGAAAGGAAGGAGGTTCAGGAAAAAATAGATTCAGGCAGCAAGAGTCTTGCATCGTTAAGGGAAAAAATAAGCAAATTAAAGCTGGAAAATGAGGACAAGAAGAAGCAGATAGAAAGCATTTCAAAAGAGATTGAGGAAAAAGGCGAGATAGAGCAGGTAAAGCTGAACAAGGATGTTGAGACATTGAAAATAGAATTGACAAAGCACAATTCAAGAATTGATGTTTGCAGGAGCGAGTTAAGCAAGATAAGCCAGAGAAGGAATGATTTGAAAAACAATATTGAGGAAATAGGAAGAAGGATCGGGCAATTGACAAACGAGAAAAATGAGTATGAAAGCCAGACAGCATCCAAGAACAAGGACAGGGAATCCATAAACAATAAAATACAAAAATTCAAGGAAAAAAATAAGCTTGACAGCGTAGCCGATATAGAAAAACAAGTGGAAGAGATTGACAGAAAAGCAGAAGAGCTTCAAAAGGAAATAACCTCATTAAGGGAAAGCCAGCATAATTTTATAAGAGAAAAGGACAGAATTGGACATGAAATAAGTGCTGTTGAAGACAAGATAAAAAAAGTCATCGATGTCGAGAAAGAGCAGAAGCAGATGGTTGATGCCTTGAATGACAAAAGGCAGCTGTTCAAGAGCTCAACCCTGGAGCTGAATAAATGCCTTGATGAAGACTCGTTTCTGGCAGTGCAGCTTTCTGATTCAAGAAGAAAACTGAACGCTGTTAATGAGGAGCTTGCAAAGCTTCGCGCAAGAGACATAACAATAAGGGAAGTTGCAAGAAGCGATTTGGCTGTCAAAAAAATCCTTGAGATGAAAAACAAAAGAGAAGGAATCTATGGCACAGTTGCAGACCTCGGCAATGTGAGCTCAAAGTATGCAGTTGCCCTTGAAGTTGCAGCCGGAGCAAGAATAAAAAGCATTGTTGTTGAGAATGACAAATTGGCAGCAGAGCTGATAAATTACCTTAAGGAAAACAGGCTCGGCACAGCAACATTTTTGCCTTTGAACAAAATAAGCCCAAAAGAATCAAGCGAGGAAGCAAAAAGGATGATGGGCGCAAAAGGAGTTCATGATTTGGCAATTAATCTTGTGTCTTACGAGCCTAAATTCAAAAAAGTCTTTTCATACGTCTTCTCAGGCACAATTGTTGTTGATGACATACATGTTGCAACACGCCTCGGCATTGGAAAGGCAAAGTTTGTTACATTGGACGGTGATGTGGCAGAAATCAGCGGAGCGATGCACGGGGGCTACAGAGAGCGCAAAAAAGAGGCATTCGGCTTCAAGGAAATGGAAATTGGGCAGAGCCTTGAGGAAAATGAGAAGAAAACCCGAGAGCTTGAAAGCCTGATAGCTGTCCTTGAAAAAAAGCGAAACGCAAATGAAGCCAGGATAACAGAGCTCAGGGAGAAAAAGGCGATTCTTGAGGGCGAAATTATCAAGTCTGAAACATCCATGCGGCTGGAGACAAGCGACCCAGAAGCTTCAAGGCGGCAGCAGAAAGAGATGGAAGCAAAGGATAAAGGTATTGATTCTGAGATTAATAAAATAAGCAGTAAAATTTCAGAATGCAACAAGCAGTTGACAGATTTAAAAATTGAAAAGCAAAAAGTAAGGAATGTTATTGCGCAGCTTAGCAATCCAATGCTGCTTGCAGAGCTGAACACATTTGAGCAGAAGTTCAAGGAGCTCAGCGAGGAAATAATAAGGCTGGGCTCTGAGATAAAGAACATTGACGCGCAAATTATAAACATATTCATCCCGGACAGGGAAAAGACAGAGAAAATACTGAAGCAGCTGGGCAAGGACGAGGAAGAATTCGACAACGAGCTCAAAAGCCTGCAGCAGACTATTTCACAGAAGGAATTGATGCTCAAGGAAAAGGAAACCCTTGCAAGAGAGTTCTATATCAGGTTCAAGGACCTGTTTGCAAAGCAAAGCAAAATCAATGAGGAAGTGCAGAAAAATGAGATTTCAATTGACAAGATAACAGAGGAAAGCAGGCAAGCTGAAATAAAGGTGAATTTTCACTCCTTAAAGAACGCAGAGACAGTAGCTTCCTTGGCTGCCTTAAGCCAGGAATTCTCCCAGTATGAAGGAGTCAAGCTTGATTTGGAAAAAGACGAGCAGCAGCTGAAGAATGAAATCTCCAAGTTTGAGAAGATGAGGGAGGAAATCGGCTCTGTCAATATGAGGGCTCTGGAAGTTTATGGCGAGGCAGAAAGGCAGTACAATGAATTTCTGGACAAAAAGGACAAATTGGGAACAGAAAAAGACAGTGTTTTGACGATGATGAAGGAGATAGAGGGCAAGAAAAAGGAATTGTTTATGAAGACATTTGAAGTTGTGAACAGCAATTTCAAGAATTTTTTCAACATGCTGACTACAAAAGGCGCAGAAGCCAATTTGGTGCTGGAAAACGAGGAAAACCCGTTTGAGGCAGGCCTTAGAATCAATGTAAAGATAAGCGGGAGCAAGTTCCTTGACATAAGGGGGCTTTCAGGAGGGGAAAAAACCCTGACAGCGCTGGCTTTTATTTTTGCAATTCAGGAGCACGAGCCCGCTTCATTTTATGTTCTTGACGAGGTTGATGCAGCCCTGGACAAGCACAACAGCGAGAAGCTTGCAAAGCTGATAAGAAAATATGCCGAAAGGGCGCAATACATACTGATCAGCCACAATGATAACATTGTGTCAGAAGCAGATGTGCTTTACGGGGTTTCTATGAACGTAGATGGAATTTCACAGGTTGTTAGCCTGAAGATTTGAGATAATAATTTGCAGAAAAAGGGTAGACCATTTAAAGAATACGACAAATGAGCCCATACAAAGCGTTTATGAAGAAAGATACTGTCATGAAAAGAAATAAATAATTTATGCTCTTCTGGACTTCTTAATGCCTTTCATAATGTCTTCTTTGCTCATCTTTTCAGTAATAGACTCAATCTCCTTTACGCTGTCTCCCTTGTTAATGCCTAATCGCTGAAAAAACTCTACAGTTTTGACTGCCCCTAACTCCTTAAACAGAGTTGCTATTCCCTTTTCAACTAGCGGATGATGCATTTCACTTTCCATGCTCTTCAGTCACTTTTCGAACAACTTCAATTGGATTAACGATATGCAGCTTAAAGTTGTGCTTGAATAAAAAGCTTTCTATTGTTTTGGCCATTCTAAGCAATTCGATGTCGCAAGTAACCAAGTAACTGCAGTTGGATACGGCAGCCGATGCAATGTGCAGGCAGTCTGCATAGTCCTTAATATAAGCCCTAATTTTGTCTGCAAGTCTTTCAACATCTGAGTTGGTATAAATCATGCGGTTTTCCACATTTTTTGCAAGTTGAAATACAAGCTCGCGCTTGTCTTTTTCTTCAATAAGGTTAATCTCGTAAAACAAAATTTCTGATGTAATCACTAATATAATTTCTCTGCGGGCAAAATCAAATAGTTCTTTAGCGCATTTTGCTTCCAATTCCACGTTCTTGTCAGTCAAGTCGTCCAAAGGTCTACAAAATGCATTAGTATTAAGCATAACATTGTTAATTTTCATTTCCTATACCTTAAATCATACTTGAAAACATCGCTTCTTATCTCTCCAAAAAATATCCTGTAAAAAGCGGATAACAGGAGCTTAAGTCCAACCTTAAGCCTGCCTTCCTTTTCAAACCTTCTCATCGACACATATGTTGTTGCGCTCCTTAGAATCCTGAACTTTCCATGCTTTCCGCACCTTTTTACATAGTCCATGTCCTCGCTCAATTTTATTGATTCGTCAAAGCCAGTGGATTTTTTGTGAAGCCATTTCCTGCAGAATATCCCGCCTCCTGAGGCATTTGGATAAAAAAGCTGGGTTGCAAAAACCCATAAGTTAAAGATTCCAAAAAAGATTTTATCAACAAAATTGTTGCCGATTGGGCTTATATAACATCCAGCCACGTCCAAATTTTTCCTTTTCATTTCATCAATCGCGTTTTCCAGAAAATTTTTGCCAAATTGAACGTCAGCATCCAAAAATAATAGAATGCCGCCTTTTGCAGATTTTGCTCCGCTGTTCCTGCCTGCAGCAGGCAAGCCTCCTTTTGCAATCCTGCAGCCATTGCTTTTTGCTGTCTGCCTCGTCTTGTCTTTGGAACTGGCGTCTGCAACAATGATTTCATAATCCTTATAGGATTGATTTTTAATGCAATCCAGCAATTTTGGAAGGTATTTCTCCTCATTAAATGCCGGGATTATTATGCTTATCATATCCTCTTTGGCTATCAACCCTTCTTTATAAAACTGCCCAATGCAAAAAATCCACAACATTTAAATATCTATAAGGTTTTTGCCATTTTGGAGTGGTATACGTTGGGGCTAAGAAAAGACTTTTTGATTCATAAGAGCAAGACTGTGGAGTCTTTCAGGCTTGTAAGGGCAGATATTTCAGGTATGGGCATTCATATAGAGCATTTAAAAAATATGCTTGCTTCTGCAGAGTCAAGAATTTCTGCAATAGGCAATCAGGTGCTAACTCTAGGCAGATCAATTGATAAGTTCTCATCTGACATTCAAATGCAGCAAAGCAATAACCTCATTATCCAATCCAAAATTGATGCCATAAACAAGTCCATTTCAAGCTCAATCGAGTCGGTAAACTCCTTAAATAAGGGAATAAGCGGCATGCTCTCAAGGCAGCAGGAATCATCAAAAAGAATATCAAGCCATGATGCTGCAGTTAAAAAGCTGTTTTCAATGTCAAAAGCACAATCAGTCAAGGAAAAGCAGCTTAATTCTGAATTAAAAAAATCGCGGATGGAAGCTAAAAAACTGAGAAATTTTATCAGCCAAAGCCTCAAGAAGATTGATAAAAAAATAATAGCAAAATCATCCAAAGCGGTTAAAAGGAAAATTTCTTCAAGGAAATCCGCAAAAACACCCAAGAAGAGGCTGGTTGAAGTGATGAAAATAAAAAAACCTTTAATCTAATTCTTATTTTTGATAAGAAATGCGCTGGCCGGGATTTTCTTAAATTTTTTATTAATTCGAACCCAGGCATACGGCTTGGAAGGCCGCAGTCATACCACTAGACCACCAGCGCACTAGTTAAAGATTTATAATATTGTTTATAAAAGTAATGTTTGTGGCGCTCAGCATGATATGCTTAATGCGCCCTCTTCCAGACACACTATCCTGCTGTTTTCAACAGCATAGTACCTTATTCGCGGATTGTCGACTTTTGATTTGCAGCACAGGTTATTGGCAGAGTTTTTTGCAAGAAGCTCATAGTCATTCCTTAACTCGTTTATCTCATCCTGCTTTTGGCTGTTGATATTCTTAATCTCTTCGTCTTTTGCATCCTTCAATTTTTCAATATCATTGTTCTTGTTTTTAATTTCCATTTCAATATTTTTCAGTTTTTCTTCGTAGCTTTTTATGGTCAAGGTATAGTTCACATCCAAAGAGCTGAGGTCTATCCTGCATCTTGAATACTCATCCGTATACCTGTCCAGCCCGCCCAGCAGCTTTTTGTTGAATTCTGCGCAGGCTGACAGATTGGTAGAGGAAACCAAGAGGCTTTTTTCCAGCAGCTTCACGTTTTTGCCATAGTCCTCCAGGGAAAAATTTGAATTCTTTGCCTGCTGGTATGCGCTATACCCGATTATTACAGGCCTCAGCAAGTATGCCAGCAATATCATGCCCAGTATTATAAGGGCTGTAGTGATTAAGAGCCTCTTGTTCTGCAAGAATAAGCTGGGCATAGACTGCCGCTGGATTTCAATTTTTATAAACTTTTCTATAAGTAACCACTAAAAAGTTTATACTCTTATTAATCATTATTTACTCGTTACGATTTCTACAACATCCCTGTGCTTTAATTTATGCTCCCTGCCTACTGCAAGCTTTGTCTTTTGGTCGATTGCTTTAATAAAGCTGTTGCCAAGGTCTGTATGGACTTTAAACGCAAATTCTAAAGCTGTTATATCCTTAGGCACTAAAAAGCAATCCGGCAAAATATTTCCGCTTTTATCAGTAAGCTTGTTTGTGGCTACAGGATAAGCTGCAATATGCTGAAGCAATTCAAAGACAGCCATGTCAAGCACTTTTTGCACCCCAGTGGAGCCGAATTTTCCAAGCACTTCTGTTTTTATAAAGCTTAACGCTGATTTTTGTTTCTCAGTCAGTTTTTCCTCATTTAAAATTTCAAAATCGTTGCTGTCAGGCACGTATTTAATCAATCCGTGCCTTGAGGCTTCTCTTAGCGCCAATTCAGCTTCTGCACTGCAAGGAACAAGCAAGTAATGAGGAAATTCCTCCTTTAGCCTGGCAAAATTGCCTTCTGAGCCTTTGACATCAATCTTGTTGCATGCAATAATCATTGACTTTGTAGCAATCCTCAGCTCTGATGCAAGTCCCATCATTACATTTTTATCCCATTTCATGACGTCTTGGTCAAGATTTAGTTTCTGAATTACTTTTTCCATTAACTTCTCTGTAACTCTTAACGAGCTTAACTGCTTTGCAACCGCCTTGTTCAGTTCATGCTTTTCCTGATTTACAGTTCTTGCAAACCTATCCCAGCCCTTTTCTATCAGCCTCAAAAACCACATGTCGAGCTCGTGCTCAAGAAATCTTATGTCGTTAGCCGGATCGTAGCTTAAAGCTGAAACTGGCTCGCCTTTTTCGTTTGTCGAGCCTGATGCATCAATTATGTGAATCAGAACATCCGCTTGGTTCAAGTCATCAAGAAACTGGTTGCCCATTCCTTTTCCTTCATGAGCGCCTGGAACCAAGCCGGCTACATCAAGCAGCTCAACTGGCACAAATCGCTTTGAGTCAATGCAGTATCCAAACCTCGGGTTGCACTTTACATTGAACTCCTTGTCCACGCAATCAACCCTGACATAGCCTGTGCCGTGGTTCGGCTTTATAGTTGTAAAGGGGTAGTTTGCTATCTCGACGTTTGCAAGGGTCTGCGCTTTAAAGAAAGTTGATTTTCCCACATTGGCTTTTCCTACTATGCCTATTAACATGAGATTGAGATAACATTGCCATTATTAAAAAACTTTCCGAAAACAAAAAAATACAAAAATAGAAAACTTTATAAATAGATTTTCCAACGAATTATTCATGGGAATAGCTGCTGAAATTCCAGAATTCAGGGTGAAATACAACGATGTTTTTTCTTTGAGGAATCTGTACATCATGCTTCACCAGTTACTGCTCGAGGAGGGATGGAGGGGCAAGGATGGCGATGAAGACCACCGGGATATAGAAACGCTTTATTCTGAAAATGTTTATCAAA
>JACPMS010000052.1 GCA_016185875.1 Candidatus Woesearchaeota archaeon
AATCCTTTGAGTCAGAAGCTTGTCCCTTATGATCACTTTTATTGACGGAAATTTTCCCCTTTTGACAATTCGCTGGAAATTGTACAGCAAGTCGCCAATCAGCACTTTCAGGTTTAATCTCAGCAAATCCGCAAGCAAATCGCCGCTCATCTTCAGCCTCTTGTTAATGTAGTGGTCTTTGTCATCAAAAGGAATTTCGCTGTTTGAAGCAAGAATGTATTTTTTCAGCAGTTTGCATAAATTGTATGCCTTGAAAATCCTGTCTTCCGGCTTGATGCCGAGATGCGGCAATAAATATTTGTCAAGGATTTCCTTCATTCTTTCAATTCTTATCTCCTTTGATTGCGTAATGCCAATCTTTTTTGCGATGTAATCCAGAGCTTCTTCCTCATTTTTTATGCTTACAAACTCGAGCAAATTGATTATTACTTCGTCAAACTGCCTTTCCGCTGATATGAATTTTGTTATTTCCTCGTCTTTCAGCAAGCCGAGCGCCTTGATTACAACAATGACAGGAATTCTTTTAACCCTTGTGAAAGTGATGTAGAACAAGCCGTCTTTCATTTTCTCAACTGTATGCGGAATCTTGAATGAGCCGTATTCAGAAAATAATTTGCCGACAATCTCGCTTGGCCCTGTTGCATCCTCTTCTATCAAGAACCTGTTTGAGGCTAAATCCTCAATTGTGATAAGGACCTTTTCCGTGCCGTTTATGATAAAATAGCCTCCTGGCTCGTCAGGGTCTTCGCCTTTGGCTATCAGCTCGTCTCTTGTTAATTTGTGGAGCTGGCACCATTTGCTTTTCAGCATTATAGGCAAATTTCCAATCTGAGTGTCAAATGACTCGCGCTGCACGCCATTTATGTGGGCGCTGACTGTAATCCACGTAGGAGCAGAATAGGTTATTTTTCTGAGCCTTGCTTCCATAGGATAGATGTTCCTGCTGGAGCCATCAGCTTCTATCATCTTCGGCTTTTCCACCCAAATCTTGTCTAGCCTTATCTTGAAATCGTCAATGTTGTGGGGGATTATTGTAGGGATTATCTCCCTGTTCTCTTCAATGATGTTTAGAAGCTCCTTGTCTATAAAATTGTTGAATGACTCTATGTCAGAATCTACAAAACTCTGCTCTTCAAAGTATTTCTGGATAAGAATTTTGCCGTACTTATACATCTGACACCACCCTGTAAAAAATTGAGTCTCCTGCTGTTGGGCTTTTCCTTGTAATTTTTATAATATCGCCTGGCTTCGCATCCAATTCCCTAAGAGCCGCATCTGTCTTTAGTATTTTTGGCAGCTCCTTAGAAGTTACATGATACTTTTCAAGCAGCTGTGCTTTTTCCCTTTCACCAAGCTTTGAGTGTTTTGGAGTTAGTATGTGCTTATCAACCTTAAATTTCTGCTTCTTCATCTTTTAGTTCGTCACTGATTAAACGTTGCCGATTCAATCTATAGCTATTATGAGATGGGCCGGACGAGACTACCTTATTGCACTTGCAATATTTCGGACGCGCGACCACCTGATTAGAAGTTTCACCCCGACCCAAGCAAAGCGCTTTTTCGACAGGTGCTCTATTGCCCAATTTGGACAATTACCAGGCTGAGCTACCGGCCCATTAATAGGAGCGCCCTGGTCGGGACTTTCAAGCGTTAAATTTTATTGGAACTTATTGCGCACATTTTGAACCCGAATCGAAGCCGTTCCGCATTCAGGCGAGGCAAATCCCCGCATTCGACAGGGCTTCATGATAGCCGGATTACACTACCAGGGCAGTGAATTGTGAGCGAGCGATTTGTTCACTCGCATGTTTTAGCGGCTTAACGGCATAGCAGTCCCTCATTAGCAAAACAAACGATGAAATTATAGTGGTTTGCCTAAAGAAGGATTATTTACCATCGCAATTGGGATAATCTGGTTATTTATAAAGCTTACGGATTTTATACGTAAACCTATTTAAGATATCTTTCCCTGATTTGGAAGTATTTAAAGTTGTTGGTTTTGCAATAATCCGAAATAAAAATAAATCCACACAACATTTAAATATCAAAATTAAATCCTTGAAATCATGAAAAGAAGCTCTCGTCGATGGAAGAAAAAGCGCCAAATGAGATGGAAATGGCAGCGCAAGAGAATAAAGAAGGAGAGAAGGCTGAGGAAGCAGCACAGGGCTGGATAAAAAAACTGTTCATAATTCTTAAAAAATCGGATAGAAAATTATATAAATAAAAGCACTCGCTTTTTTACAGTGGTGGTTTTTTTGGCAATGATGGACGATATTTCAAAAACTGACCCTGAGATTTTTGAAGCCATTAAAAAAGAAGGCATAAGGATAAGGAATGGCGTTGAATTAATTCCAAGCGAGAATTTTGTGAGCAAGGCTGTGCTTCAGGCATATGCAACCTTTTTCACAAACAAGTATTCTGAAGGCTACCCCGGCAAGAGGTATTATGGCGGAAATCAGTATGTCGATGTTGTTGAGAATCTGGCTATTGAAAGAGCCAGGAAATTGTTCGGGGCAGAGCATGTGAATGTCCAGCCTTATTCCGGCTCACCGGCAAACCAGGCTGTTTTCTTTGCTTTGCTTAATTTGGGCGATGCCTTCATGGGCTTTGACTTAAGTGCTGGTGGCCATTTGACTCATGGTTCACCTGTTAATTTTTCCGGCAAGCACTACAAATGCATTCCTTACAATGTTGACAAGGAAACTGAATTGCTTGACTATGACAAGATTATGAAGCAGGCAAAGGAAGCAAAGCCAAAAATGATTTTAAGCGGATTGACAGCTTACCCAAGAAAAATAGATTTCAGGGCTTTCAGGGAAATCTGCGATGAAGTTAATGCTTATCATTTTGCTGACATTGCCCATATTGCTGGTTTGTGCGCAACGGGCTTGCATCAAAATCCTGTGCCTTATTGTGATGTTGTTACAACAACAACCCATAAAACTTTAAGAGGGCCAAGAGGAGCAATCATCATGTGCAGGGAACAGCATGCACAGGCAATTGACAAGGCTGTTTTTCCAGGCTTGCAAGGAGGCCCGCATGACCATGTGAATGCAGCAAAGGCAGTTGCCTTCAAGGAGGCATTGCAGCCTGATTACAAAAAATACTGCGGGCAGATTGTGAAGAATGCAAAAGCGCTTGCAGATTCATTAATGGGCAATGGGCTAGAGCTTGTGACTGGGGGGACAGACAATCATTTAATGGTCATCAAGCTTGTCAATAAAGGATTGGCTGGCAAAGGAAAAGAAGTGCAGAATGCTCTTGGAGAGGCCGAGATTTATGTCAACAAAAATACGATTCCATACGAGCCTAACACTCCCTTTAATCCAAGCGGAATAAGATTGGGAACTCCAGCAATAACAACAAGGGGCATGAAGGAAAGCGAGATGAAAGTGATTGGGGAATGCATAGCTAAAGTCATTGGCAATCATACTGACAAAGCAGTCATTGAAAAAGCAAAGAATGATATTTTAGAGCTGTGTAGGGATTTTCCGCTTTATCCGGGAATGGAAGTTTTGAGATAAAAGTTTTAGTATATTGGTTTGATAGTATACAATTCATTTACCTTTTGAAAAATGCCTGCAAAAATCATTGACGGAAAGATGCGAGGTTCGCCTCGCTCACCAACTCACTGCTCACTCAGTAGTTCGCCTATTTATTTAATCAAAATGCCTTCAAAAATCATTGACGGAAAGAAAATCGCCGACAAAATACTGAATGGCCTGAAATCTAAAGTTAAAAATATGAAGCAGAAGCCAGGCTTGGCTTTGGTGCTTGTCGGCGACAATCCTGCTTCTGAAATCTATGTCAATTTCAAGGAAAAGACATGCAGGGAAGTCGGCTTTTATTGTGAAAGGTTTAACCTTGATAAAAACATTAGCGAGATGGATTTGCTGAATTTAATAAACAATTTAAATCAAAAAACAAACATTCATGGAATACTTGTGCAGCTGCCACTGCCGAAGCAAATTGACGAGCACCTGATTGTAGATTCCATACTGCCTCATAAGGATGTTGACGGATTCACTCCAGTCAGCTTAGGCAATTTGATTTCTGAAAATGCAATTTTAGTGCCTGCAACTGCAAGGGCTGTTATGCATTTAATTGAGTCAACTGGAACAAATATAGAGGGAAAAAGTGCAGTTGTTGTCGGCAGAAGCAATATTGTAGGCAAGCCAGTGGCAATGATGCTGCTCGAGAAAAATGCAACTGTTACAATCTGCCATTCAAGGACAAGAAATCTGGCAGGGCATTCAAGAAAAGCAGACATTTTAGTTGTTGCTGTTGGAAAGCCAGGATTAATAACAAAGGAAATGGTGAAGGAAGGGGCTGTTGTGATTGATGTCGGCATTAACAGGGTCAATGGAAAGGTTGTTGGGGATGTTGATTTTGAAAATGCCAAGGATGCTGCTGGATTTATAACTCCGGTTCCTGGAGGGGTTGGCCCAATGACAATAGCAATGCTGATGGAGAATACTTTGAAGGCGATGGAACTGGCTCAGAAAATTTTGAAATAGAATGACATTAAGCTTGGAACTTCCGGTTATAGAAACAAAACAGGAAACGCCTGATGTCAAGAGCATTAAGCTTTCTTTTAATAATCAAAGACTTGACTACAAGCCGGGGCAGTACATGATGATTGAGTTTGATGTTATTGATGAGGAAAACGGCAGCACAAGGCCATTGTCGATTGCTTCTTCTCCAACTGAGGATTTTTTGCTGTTTTCCACAAAAATCTCGCAATCCTTGTTCAAGCAGAGATTTAACTCCCTTAAAGCCGGCGACAAGGTAAAACTGAAAGGGCCGATGGGAATTTTTACATTAAAAGAGGACGCAAAAGAAGCTGTTTTGCTTGGGGGCGGGATTGGCATAACTCCATTCAGGGACATGGTGAAATACTGCTGCGATAAAAAATTAAAGATAAAATTGACTTTGCTTTATTCCAACAGGACTCCTGCAGATATCGTTTACAAAGATGAGTGGGCTGTTTTTGAAGAAGAAAATCCAAACCTGAAAGTTGTGCACACTATAACAGAGAGCACAGCAGGATGGCTAGGCAGAACTGGCAGGGTAAACGAAGCAATGATAAAAGAATTTTGCAGTGATCTGGATAATTCTCTTTTTTACATCTGCGGACCGCCTGGAATGGTTGAAGGCTTGTCAAATTTGTTGAAGACAATGAATGTGCCTCAAAGCAATGTTAAAATTGAGAAGTTTGCGGGGTATTAGAAAAAATTTGTTAAACGTATGCGATTAGGAGAGGACTAGTAAATTATAAATACTCAAATTCTCGCTTAAACAATAATGGCGTCAAAATACTACTTAGACACAGCAATCTGGAGAGATCTTCATGAAAACAGAAAAGACAAATCCAAAAATCTTGGAGAATTGGCTTTTGAATCGTTCAAGAAAATACGAGCCAATAAAGAGAAAATCGTTTATTCAGATTTAGTTGTTGAGGAACTATCACGCGCTTACGATAAGCAAACTATTAACAAACTCTTTAAAAGTGTATCAGAAGCTCTAGAGAAAGTTGAAATCAATGATATGCAATTAAAAGAAGCGGCTGATTTATCCAAAAAACTAAACATCCCTTTAGGCGATGCAGTTCATGGGGTGCTAGCCAGAGACACTAACGCAATCATGGTAACAAGAGATAGGCATTTTAGAAAGTTAAAGGATAAAATCACTATCAAAAAGCCAGAAGACTTAATTTAGCTTAATCCCAAACTTCTTGGCGTATTCGCTGGCAACATTATCCCTAATCTTGTGCAGTTCCTTATCGCTTATTTTCTTTTTTGCAGCGCCTTTAAAAGCAACAAGATGCTGAAGAACAACATCTTTTTCTATTGCATTAAGCTTTTCCCTGACAGATTCCCTAATAAACTCAGTCCTATTGCTGAAATGCAAAGGTTTTAAGATTGCATCTATCTTCTTTACAACATCTTCCTGAAGCTTGAAAGTTATAGTTTCCATCGTAATATACACGTAATACAATGTAATATTTAAATATTTCGGTTTTTAGCCCCCCGATTCCGTTTTAATTTCTAATAAAAAATTTCAGAGAGCGAAGCGAATCGTATAATCTACAGAGATTATGCGAAGCCACCAACGTAAAGGACTTTCGGTTTAACGTTATCAACGGCAGCTCAAAAACTTCTTGCCTAACACATTTTAAGCGAACTTTTACTTGTTGCTACAGTTTAGTTTCCATATAGCAAACAATCCCTTTATTAAAACCCAAAACCTTAAATATCACTATTTATTCTATTTTGATAGGGGGCTTTATGTTAAGACTTGGCATTTTAGCGTCGACAAGGGCAACAGACATGCAGGCTGTAATTGATGCTATAAGCGCCAAAAAACTCAATGCTGTTATTTCTGTTGTTGTAAGCAACAAGGCAGATGCTTATGCGTTGGAAAGAGCTGGAAATCACGGGATAAAGGCTGTTTTTATTGATGCAAAAGGCAGGGAAAGAGAGCAGTTTGACAAGGAGGTTGCAAGAGTTCTTGATGCCAATAAGGTTGATTTGATTCTGGCAATAGGCTACATGAGATTCTTAAGCCCGTGGTTTGTCAGCAAATACAAAAACAGAATCATGAACATCCACCCAAGCTTATTGCCAAAGTATGCAGGAGGCATGGACAAAGATGTGCATGCAGAAGTGTTAAAAAACAAGGAAAAAACTACAGGTTGCACCCTGCATTTTGTTGATGAAAGCGTTGATGCAGGCCCCATCATAATGCAGAAGGAAGTCAATATCGACAAAAATGAAACTGTTGATTCGTTGAAAGAAAAGGTGCAGAAGGCAGAGGGAGAAATAATTGTCAAAACAATAGATTTATACAGCAAAGGCAAAATCAAGGTTGAAGGGAAAAATGTTAAAATTGTTGATTAAATTGATTTTTGATGAAAAATTAATGGCAAGACGAATTTAATGCGCTGAGAAAGTAAGCAAAACATTCAACAAGCATCATGCTGATATTAATAAAAACATTAATTAAACTAATAATGAAAAAATGACACTGGCTGAACAATCAACAACTGAAATTAAGTGGTGGAAGGACAAAAAGCTTTTAGCAGGAGTTATACTGGTCATTTTAAGCATTGTTTTAGGATTTTATGGAAAAGGATTATTCATAATCAAATTTTATGAGCCTGTTTACTTGATTACAGGATTGTCTATTTGGGCTTTCAGCTGGGTTTTATTATTTTTAGGCGTTTTTTTGGTCGGGTGGGAAACTGTAAAGATGATCCAGCAAAGGATTCATCACCATGTCAGGAAAACAGTTAAGACAACATACCACTACACAAAAGGCTTGCCTAAAAAGAGCTATGATTATACAAAAGAATTGCAAAGAGAGGGCATGAGCAAAATAGCAAAATCATCAAAAGTTATAATAAAAAAAATCAGGCGATAAAATGTTTAAAAGGGCATTAATTTCGGTTTCGAACAAGGATGGAATTGTTGGTTTTGCGAAACAGCTCAATAAGCTTGGGATAAAAATAATCTCAACTGGAAACACTGCAAGGTTGCTGAAGCAAAATAAAATAAACGTGACTTTGGCCTCTGAAATCACAAAGTTTCCGGAGATGCTTGATGGCAGGCTTAAATCAATACACCCTAATATTTTCGCGGGAATTCTGGCTGACAGGAAAAGCAAAAAGCATATGGATGAATTGAAAAAATTGAAAATAAATCCTATTGATTTGGTTGTCATTAACTTCTATCCTTTTGAGGATGCCATCAAAATGAATTACAAAGAGGCTCATCAGAAAATTGCAATGGAAAACATCGACATAGGCGGGCCATCCTTAGTCAGGGCAGCTGCAAAAAATCATGAAAATGTCTTGGTTGTCGTTGACAAAAATGATTATAATTCTGTTATTGAAAAGATAAAGGGCAGGAAAATAACAGGCGATGACAGAAAAAATCTTGCAGCAAAGGCATTTTCCTGCACTGCAAGGTACGATTCTATAATAAACAGCTATTTCAACGCATTGGCAAAAAATCAATTTCCAGAGATATTGAACCTTACGTTCAAGAAAATACAAAATCTGAGATATGGTGAAAATCCGCATCAGTCAGCTTCTTTCTATCAGGATGACATCATAAGCGAAAGCTGTGTTTCAACCTCAAGGCAGCTGCAGGGAAAAGGCTTGTCATTCAACAACATACTTGATGTAAATGCTGCTTTTGAGATGGTAAAGGATTTTGAAAGGCCAAGCGCTGCTGTTGTAAAGCACACAAACCCGAGCGGTGTTGCTTCAGCTTCAGCAATAGAGGAAGCCTACAGAAAAGCCCATGAAACAGACCCGAAGTCGGCATTTGGCTGCGTTGTTGCTCTGAACAGGAACTGCAATGTGAGGACTGCAAGGCTTATGAAGCCGTTGTTCATCGAAGCTGTCATATGCCCCAAATTTGACAAGGATGCCTTGAAAGTTTTAAATGAAAAGAAAAACCTGAGGTTGCTCGAGTCAGGAGCAATAAAAAAATCTCAAGTTGAATATGATTTGAAAAAAGTGTGCGGAGGCATTCTTATGCAGACAGACTATTATCCTGAAATAAGCAGGAAAGGCTTGAAAGTTGTTTCAAAAAGAAAGCCCACAAAAGAGGAAATAAATTCATTGATCTTTGCGTGGAAAGTCAACAAGCATGTCAAGTCAAATTCTATTGTATTGGCAAAAGGTGATGTAACAGTAGGCATTGGGGCTGGGCAGATGTCAAGGGTTGATGCTGTCAAACTTGCTATAATGAAGTCAGAAGGAAAAAGCCAGGGCTCTGTAATGAGCTCTGATGCCTTCTTCCCTTTCAGGGACGGGGTTGATGAAGCTGCAGAAGCTGGAATTACTGCAATAATCCAGCCAGGCGGCTCAATAAGGGACAAGGAAGTAATTGCTGTTGCCAATGAGCGCAATATTGCTATGGTGTTTACTGGTATCAGGCTCTTCAGACATTGAATTTGCATAAGCAAATTCCATATTTTCCCAGGTTTTTTGGGTAAGCAAAAAAGCTGATGGTAATGGTGTTCACTGGAATAAGATTGTTCAGGCATTAGGTTTTTAAACTGCAGGATTTCTTAACTGAAAAATGTTGGAATGGATTTATTTTGTTTTGATTGCACAAGGAATTTGGTCAATCACATCATTAATAGACAAGTTTGTGATTTCAAAAGGCTACATAAAAAATCCTCTTGTCTATATTGTTTTAAACGGCTTAATGAATGTATTGTTGATATTTTTATTGCCATTTTTTGGATTTGAGCCATTGAAATTGGCTGATTTATTGATTGGAATATTTGGGGGGATTATTTTCAGCGCCTCTGTTGTGATGTACTATAAGGCTGTGCAATATGAGGAAATATCAAGAATCGCTATGCTTTTTCAGTCTGGTCCGATTTTTGTTTTGGTTTTATCATTTCTGTTTTTAGGAGAGATGCTAACAAAAAATCATATTCTAGGATTTTTATTTTTGCTCAGTGCAGGATTTGTTGTTTCATACAAAAGGGCGGATAGCACATTCAAATTAAGCAAATCATTTCACTTGATGCTCATTTCAATGCTGTTGAGCAGCATCGGTTTTGTAATTGCAAAATATATTTACACTATAACGAGCTTTTGGAATGCATTTTTATGGCTGAGGATAAGTGGATTTACAGCGTTAGGTGTTTTGCTTTCGCCCTCAGTAAGAAAGGACTCATTAAAAACTTTCAAGGCAATGAAGCCAAAAATAAAAAGCTTGATGATTTTCAAAATGGTCATTGATTTTTCAGCTTTTATCTTTGCAGGCTATGCTTTATTAAATGGTCCAGCATCCCTTGTATCGGCATTAAGCAATTCTGTGCTTCCGTTGTTTGTTTTTATGCTTGCTTTGGTTGCTTCGATTTATTTGCCAAAGCTAATTAAGGAAAAGATTGACAAAAGGAGCATTTTGATCAAGGTTTTGGCTATTGTCTTTATCATGGTTGGAATTCTGTTTATAAATCTGAAATAAACTGAACAATAATACTTAAATATCAGCCTGATTAACCAGCCAAAAAACACAACTTTTATATACTTAACAATTGTTAATTTATAAAATGGATGACTTAAACCAGCCTGAGCAACAGGCCTTAAAGAAGTATCAAATACAGCACGACAGGCCGAATTGCATAGGCTGCGCTGCGTGCGCTGCAGTTGCACCAGACTTCTGGACAATGCATGAGGATGGCAAATCTGATATTGTTGGCTGCACTAAAAGGGACGATGAATGGGAGGAGCTTGATGTTGAGGAAAAAGACTTCCAAGTCAACAAGGAAGCTGCTGACTCATGCCCTGTGAATGTTATTCACATCATCAACAAGGAAACAGGAGAGAAAATAATTTAAACACCTGAATTTCTTGGTTATTAATGAGGAAATGCCCCAAATGCAGCTCGGCTGATGTAAAGTTCTATAATTATTTAAATGTAAAAGCTTTAAGATGCAATAACTGCGGATTTGACGAAGCGACTGTCTACGAAGTCTATCCAGAGCAGAAGACAAGCCAGAAAGCAAAGGGAAAGTACACAATTTATAAAAAGGGCGGCAGCCAAAGGACAAGGAAAAATTAAAAGGTGTTTTTGTTGGACATTAAATCAATAATCAATAGGTTAACAATCTATCATTACATGATTTCTTTTTTGATAATACTAAATTTAACAAGCGCATTTTTCTATGATTTTGGATTGAAGTCATTGTTGCCAGTATTAATTACAGCAGGTACAACAACCTTATTGGACTTATTCATAGAATATTTCAAATCAAAGACATGGATTTTTCCGCAAAGCGCTTTGATTTCAGGGTTGTTTATAGGCGGCTTATTGACTCAAAGCCTTCAATGGCATGTTTATGTATTGGCAGGGATTATTGCAATCTTGTCAAAGCATTTAATCAAGTTCCAGCAAAGGCATATCTTCAATCCTGCCAATTTCGGAGTTTTGCTTGTTTCAATGATTTTTGGCGTTTCACATACATGGTGGATTTCATCGCCTTTAATTTTGGTTTTGATTTTTGGAATCTTCATAATCTGGCGCCTGAAAAGATTTGATTTGACAGCAGGCTTTTTGGTTAGCTATTACCTGGTTAACTCGGTGATTGGGCTTTCACAAGGAACGCAATTTTCAGAAATTTATTACACAATCCTTAATGGCGGAGTGATTTATTTCTTCTCGATGTTTATGCTGATTGAGCCAAGAACTAATCCGGCAGCAAGAAAGCAGAGGATTGCTTATGGAGTTTTAATTGCTATATTGTTTATTGTATTCAGCTCCTTTGTTCCAAGGCACGATTTGCCCTTGGCATTGGCTGTTGGGAATATTTTCGTGCCTGTGTTGAATAAGCTTGAGTTTAAGAAGAAAGAGTTGAAGCCCGGTATTAGCGAGACTGTAAAGGTTGAGAGTTATTAAGATTGCATCCAATTTAAGTTTTTCTTTCTAAAACAATTATAGTGTAGCTGAACCTGTTTTCATTATCCTTTTCAAAAGAGTTTTCCTTCACTTTAACCCATTCATTTTCATCAAATTCAGGGAAATAAGTGTCTCCCTTAAATGCTCCGTGAACTTTAGTGATATAAAGCCTGTTTGCTATAGGCAGAAACAGCTGATAAATTTCAGCGCCACCAATCACCATTATCTCATTGCTGTTTTTTGCTGCTTTTACTGCATCTTCCCTGCTATGAACAACAATGCAGTTATCTGCCCTGTAATTTTTGTCCCTTGTTATTATTATGTTTAGTCTTTCAGGCATCGGCCTCCCTATTGATTCGTATGTTTTCCTGCCCATTATCACAGGCTTAGCTTTTGTTGTTTCCCTGAAATATTTCAGTTCAGAAGGCAAATTCCACGGCAATTTGTTTTTATATCCAATCACCCTGTTTTCATCCATTGCCGCAATTAATGATATTATCATTTTGTTTAATATTTTATTTTTTAATTTTCAATCCGTTGCTTCGCAACAAATTTTACACTCGGCAAAAATTTTTACTGCCATTAAATTTTTGCCTCGCATACATTCAATAAATAGGCGAGGTTTCGCGATGTGGCAGAACAGCGAAACCGAGCACAAACTTTTGCCGAAGGCAGATTGAAATTTATGCAAGTTAAACAAGCTTATATTTCAAACTGCCATTTCCGCTTTTATTTGGGGATGGAACTGGTAATTTTCAAGCTTTATGTCCTCAATTCTGAAATCATCGATGTTTTTAATTTCTTGATTTAACCATAATTTAGGCAATGGAAACGGATTTCTTGACAACTGCTCTTTCACCTGCTCAAAATGATTATGATAAATGTGGGCATCTGCAAGCACATGCACAAATTCGCCAGGTATTAAATCTGTAACCTGCGCTACCATGTGCAACAATAACGAGTATGAAGCAATGTTAAATGGCACTCCCAGGAACATGTCGCATGAGCGCTGGTACATCAGCAATGACAGCTTGTCATTTGCAACGAAGAATTGGAAAAAGGCATGGCAAGGAGGCAGCGCCATCTGTCCAAGCTCAGCAGGATTCCATGCTGTCACAATGATTCTTCTGCTGGTTGGATTTTCCTTAATCAGCCTTATTGCCTCTGCAAGCTGGTCTATCTCCATTCCATCAGCTGATTTCCACTTGCGCCATTGAACTCCATAAATCCTTCCTAAATCTCCTTCAAACCTTGCCTTTGGCTTCCAGTAATCAGCTTCTGCATTGGCAGTCCATATCGTCTTTTTGTCTTTCTCTCTGGAGCCATGCAGAATTTCTGCTAAGCGTCTTTCATCATTTGAACCTTCAATAAACCATAACAGCTCGCTTGCAATACTTTTCCAAGGAAGCTTTTTCGTTGTTACTGCTGGAAATCCATCTTCCATGCTGAAGCGTAGCTGCATTCCAAACACTGCCCGAGTTGAAATTCCAGTCCTGCTCTGCCTGTCAATTCCATTTTCCAGAACATGCCTTAAGGCATCAAGGTATTGTTTCATTTTAATATAGCTGGAGTTATCGCATTTAGTTATAAATAAGTTTTGATTTTATACCGAATCAAATTTTTATTTCTAATTTTGTCGTTTTGTCCAGTAGTAAAATTTCTTAATCACTACCAAAAAGTATTTATATGACTACACCAAAAGAATCATGCATCATGAAAAAAAAGACAATGCAGGTGCTTTTTGTTCTGCTCTTCATAGCTGGGATAATTGTTGGCTATCTTCTGCCAGGCGACTTCAGAAGCATGGCTCAAAAGCCGCTGCAGGCTAATATTTTTGATGTCCCAAAAAGGCTTGGGCAGCTTGATATAGATGCCAATTATTTTAAATATACTATTCTTGCAGAGACTGAAACTGGAAGCGTTGAGCTGCTTAGAGTGGATGACAAGATTCCAACTCACATTCATCCAAAAGAGAACCATTTTGTTTACATTTACAAGGGAAGGGCAAAAGGAACTGTTGGGGATGTTACCGCTGAAGTAGGTCCTGGGCAGTTGGTTGCTATTCCAGCAGGAGTGCCTCACTCTCTTGAAAGGATTGGCGACACGCCAGTTGAGATAATTTTGTTTTCTACACCGCCTTTTGTGCAGAAGGATATTGTTTGGGTTGAGAAGAAGTAAACTTTTTCTTTATGATTTCCGATTAATAAAAACAAACAGCAACCTTTATAAAATCTTACAAACATTCAAAAATTGATGAATCATGAGCGATACAGTTAGCAGACAGAAGGCAGACAGGCTTATAATGTTTTCAGGCACAGAGTGCGTGCACTGCAAGGAAATGGATCCTTTGATTGAGCAGCTGGAAAAGGAAACGGGCTTGAAAATAATCCATGTTGAGGTGTGGCACAATGCAGAGAATGCAGCATGGCTTGAAAGCCTTGACAAGAATCCTGATGGAAGCATTTTCTGCGGCGGCATTCCCCTGTTCTACAATGAAAAGACAGGCAAGAAGCTGTGCGGCAACCAGAAATACGAGAAACTGAAAGCATGGGCTTTAGGGGAATTGAAATAAGGTTTAGAATTTATTGATTAACAAAGATTAAATAAAATGTTACAAAAACTAGCAAAACCCCAATGGCTTAAGATTAAGTTAACAACAACCGATAATTTCTCTAATATTAAAAATACACTAAAGCAGCATAATTTGCATACAGTGTGCGAGTCAGCGCACTGCCCGAATATCTCTGAATGCTGGAATGGTGGCACAGCAACTTTCATGCTTATGGGAGATACATGCACAAGAGCCTGCAGGTTCTGCTCTGTCAAGACAGGCAATCCAATGAAAAAACTTGATTATGAAGAGCCGAAAAAGCTTGCTGAGGCATTAGCTGAAATAAGGCTTTTTGACTATGTGGTTTTAACGTCTGTCAACAGGGACGATTTGGAGGATGGGGGCTCTTTTCATATTGCAGAATGCATTAAAGAGGTGAAAAAAGCATATCATGGAATCATAGTCGATGTCCTTATTCCTGATTTTAACGGCAATATAAATGCTTTAAGAAATGTGGTTGATGCCAGTCCAGAAGTCATAGCCCATAACATAGAGACTGTTGAAAGGCTGCAGAAAAAGGTAAGAGATGCAAGAGCCAATTACATGCAATCATTAAGTGTTTTAGAAAATATAAAAAAATTAAATCCAAAAATCTACACAAAATCATCGATAATGCTTGGCTTGGGGGAAACTGATGAAGAAGTTGTTCAAGCAATGAAAGACTTAAGGAACATTGATGTTGATATTTTAACAGTTGGGCAATACCTAAGACCAACAGATTGGCATCTGCCTGTAAGCAGTTTTGTGCCGCCGGAAAAATTTGATTACTTTAAACAAAAAGCAATGGAATTGGGCTTCTTGTATTGCGCATCTGGGCCATTTGTGAGGAGTTCTTACAAGGCTGGGGAATTGTTTATGAAAAATGTGATTAGGAACAATACCACCAACAAAATTTATAAATCCGCCTAAAATCTGATTTTGAGAGGTTATTATGCCAAAAAAGGTGCTGAGCGAATTCAAGGTAGAGTATTTGCAGATTTTGGATGAGGAAGGCAACTGCGATGAAGCATTGATGCCAAAGCTTTCCAATGATGAAATCAAAAAGCTCTATGAAATGCTTGTTCTGATAAGGGTTTTTGACCAGAAAGCCTTCAATATGCAGAGGCAGGGAAGGCTTGGCACGTACATACAGTTCAAGGGGCAGGAAGCTTGCCAGGTTGGAAGCGCTTTTGCGTTGAATGACGATGATTTTGTGTTTCCAATGTACAGGAACAGCGGCTTGCTGATTGCAAGAAAGCATCCGATTGTTCAGGTTCTTCAGTACTGGGGAGGCGATGAAAGAGGCTTGAGAAGCCCTCCTAATGTGAATAATTTCCCAATTTCTATTCCAGTAGGAACTCAGGAAGTGCACGCAGTTGGGGCTGCATGGGCTGCTAAGCTTAGAGGCACAAAGCAGATTGCTGCAACCTATTTTGGAGAAGGAGGCACTTCAAAAGGCGATTTTCACGAGGCAATGAACTTTGCAGGAGTGTTTAACGCGCCTGTTGTGTTTGTGTGCGAAAACAACCAATATGCAATATCTGTCCCAAGAAAAAGCCAGACAAAAGCTGAGACTATTGCGCAGAAGGCGATTGCCTACGGGTTTGAGGGCATTCAGGTTGATGGCATGGATATTTTTGCAGTTTACAAGTCAATGAAGGATGCTATTGAAAAAGCGCGAAATGGAAAAGGGCCTACGCTGATTGAGTGCTTCACTTACAGAATGGCTGACCACTCGACATCCGACGATGCCTCAAGATACAGGACAAAAGAGGAATTGGAGGCATGGGCGAAAAAAGACCCAATAGAAAGGCTTGAAAAGTTTATGCGCAAAAAGGGCTTGCTTGACGATGCTTACAAAGAAAAGGTTTTGAAGCAATCCCAGGAAACTATTGAAAAGGCAGTTACAGAATTTGAAAAAATTACAGCTCCAGACCCAAAGGATATTTTCAAATATGTTTTTGCGGAAATGACGCAGCAGCAGAAAGAAGAGATGGAAGAGATTTTTGGGAAATAAAACAACCCTTCCGTGAGTTGAGATGAAAGCGAGCTTGCGAAGCGTTCTCGCAAGCAGCTCGACGGGAAACTTTTTGCGAAAAAGTTGAGAAAATCAAAGATTTTCGAGACTTCCCGAAAATGCTTGCATTTTCGATAAGTTTCATCAAAAATGTGCCATCTTCGATGGCACGGAAATAATAAATAGGCGAGACGGAGAGGCTGTGAACTAAAAGAATAAAGGAAATGTATCAATCGCCTTTGCCGCCGAGCACAAGATATTGTGAGGGCGAAGCCCGAACGGATTGAAAAAATCAATTTATTAAAATTATAAATATTAATCAAAATGGTTGTAGCAAACATAGTCCAGGCAGTCAACATGGGCTTGAGGCAGGAATTGGCAAGGGACAAGAGTGTTGTTGTGCTTGGCGAGGATGTTGCACTTAATGGCGGTGTGTTCAGGGCGACTGACGGCTTGCAGAAAGAGTTCGGGCCTGAAAGGGTCATTGACACGCCTCTTGCCGAGCTCGGCATTGTTGGAGCTTCAATTGGAATGGCTGTAAATGGCTTAAGGCCAGTTGCTGAAATCCAGTTCAGCGGTTTTATGTATGCTGCATTTGACCAGATATTGTCGCATGCTGCAAGAATAAGGATGAGAAGCAGAGGAAGGTACACGTGCCCAATGGTTGTAAGAACTCCATATGGAGGAGGAATAAGAGCTTTGGAATTGCACTGCGAATCTGGCGAATCAATCTTTTCCCATATCCCTGGCATTAAAATGGTTATACCCTCAAACCCATACGACACAAAAGGGCTGTTGGCAGCGTCAATAAGGGATCCTGACCCTGTCATTTTCTACGAGCCCATGAGGATTTATCGCGCAATAAAGCAGGAAATTCCTGATGAAGAGTATTTTGTGCCATTGGGCAAAGCCAATGTTGTGCAAGAAGGAGATGACTTGACATTAGTCGCTTGGGGCGCAATGCTCAAGACCTGCGCAGAGGCAGTTGAAAAATTGAACAACAAGCACAGCGTTGAATTAATTGACTTGAGAACCATCAAGCCTTATGATTCAGAAACATTAATTGCATCAGTAAAAAAAACCGGAAGATGCGTTATTGCGCATGAAGCAGTGAGGACAAGCGGCTTTGCAGCAGAGCTGATTGCAGCAATAAATGAGAAAGCATTACTAAGCCTGGAAGCTCCTGTTGCAAGGGTAACATCTCCTGATGTCCCTTACCCATTGGCTAAACTGGAGAATTACTTTATGCCAGACGCAAACAGAATCCTGAAAGGGATTGAAAAGGTGATGGGGTTTTAAAACAACCCTTCCGCGAG
>JACPMS010000009.1 GCA_016185875.1 Candidatus Woesearchaeota archaeon
AGAAAAGTTACTTTATTCATGGGCGTTCCAACAATGTATTTCAAATTACTTGAAGTTGAAGCACTTGAGAAATATGATACATCTTCAATGAGGCTTTTTGTTTCAGGCTCAGCTCCTCTGTCAAGGGATTTATTTAACAAGTTCAAGAAAACATTCGGGCATGAGATTCTGGAAAGAGCAGGCATGTCAGAGTCAATGATGAACTTCTCAAATCCATATGATGGAGAAAGAGTGCCTGGAAGTGTAGGTCCTTGCCTGCCAGGAGTCAAGGTCAGAATTACTGACAAGCACTTTAATGATGTGCCAGTCAGCACAGAGGGTGAAATTCTGATTAAAGGCCCTAATGTGTTTAGCGGCTATTGGAACAAGCCTCATTACAACAGAGAAGTGTTTAAGGATGGCTGGTTTGTTACAGGCGATGTAGGCAAAATTGATGAAAAAGGATATGTCTACATAATAGGAAGGTCAAAAGATGTTATCATCTCAGGAGGCATCAATATTTATCCTCGAGAAATAGAGGATGTGATTGAATCAATGCCTCAAGTAAAAGAATGTGCTGTTGTCGGCGTTCCTGACAAAGAATTTGGCGAATCTGTTAAGGCTTATGTTGTTCTAAACCAAAATGCAAAATCAACAGAAGATGAAGTTATTGCTTATTGCAGGGAAAAGCTTGCATCTTTCAAAAAGCCAAAGTTTGTTGAATTTCTGGAGGCATTGCCTAAAAATAGCATGGGAAAGATATTGAAGGAAGAGTTAAGGAAGATGCATAAGGGGAAATAGAAATTTTATAAAGTGTTTGAACCGTACTTTTTACTAACGATTTCCGGCACACGATAGTTATTTATAATGATTGCAATCAATATGTTTTATGACGTGGATTTTTGAGGTTGAAGATAAATCTGGTAGGAAAATTCATTTGTCAGATGAAAGATGGAAGCATATAATTACAGAGCATTCGATTCTTGCAAATAAGATTGAGGATATAAAAAATACTTTATTGAACCCATTATTCATTGGGAAGAGTAAATATGATGAAAAAGTGAGGTACTATTACAAGTTTTATAAAAGTTTATCCAAATATTTGATGGTTTCAGTAAAATATTTAAATGGAGAAGGTTTTGTAATTACTGCTTTTTATACAAGTAAGATTGAAAAATGAAAAATAAACTGAATATATACTATGATGAAGAAGGCGACTTTCTTGAGCTCAGAATAGGAAAACCTACGCCTTCAGTATATAACGATATTGGCAATGACATCTTTCAGCGTATTGATGAAAAAACTAGGGAAGTTAAAGGATTTGCTATTTTTAATTTCAAAAAAAGGACAGAAAAATTAAAAAATATAGATGTTTCATTACCCATTGAGCTTAAGGTTTTTTCTTAATTTAGTATTAATGCAAAATGAAAGGTCCTATGAGAGTTTATTATGATGAGGAAGGGGATTTTTTGGAGATCTCTATAGGGAATCCAACAAAATGTTATGCTTCTGAGGTAAAGCCAGGAGTATTCCTTAGAATTGATGAAACCCACGAAAATCAAAAATTTTCGGGGCACAGAAAATCTAAGAGATTTTCTCGTGAATCAGAAGAGGTTAAAAGTATTGGAATTATTGATTTTAAAAAACGAACTAAAAACCTTCAGGACATTAAATTGGACATTCCAGTTGAGGTTAATTTCTCTCATCTTGTTAGTTCTTAAATTGTGCCAGAAATCGTTATCGAACCCTTTCTCTGATAGTCAATCATTAGTGAAAACGAAAGTACGTTAATAAAAAGGCTAAACAAATGTTTAATTTTTCACTCATACCTCAGCGCATCCACTGGCTTCAGAGAAGCAGCCTGCCTTGCTGGCAGAAATCCAGATATTGTCCCGACTAAAAACGAGAACAGCAAAGAGCCCAAAATCAGGTACCATGGGAAAAAGGCTTTAATTAAGCTTGTTCCTAAATATACAAAAGCTAAATATTCAACTAATTTGCTTAATCCAATCCCTACACCAATGCCAATTGCCCCTCCGCTTAAGCCACCTTATTTTGGGCGCCAACAGCCTTCATAATCCCAATCTCCTTGGTCCTCTCGACAACAGCAGTGTACATGGTGTTTGCTATGCCTATGCCGCCAACAAGCAGGGAAATTGCCGCAATCCCGATGAGCACAACCTCAACAATTGTCAAAATAGTATCCAAAGTCTCTAAAATCTGCTGCGGCGTCTGGACTTGAAAATCTTCCTTTCCAAGCTCCAAATCCCTATCTCTTCTCATTGCCTTTTCAATCTCATTTGCAGCATTGTCAACCTTAACGCCTTTCTGCACTTTGACAGCAATGACATCAACTTTATTCTTGTCTATTTTAAGGACTTCCCTCAAAGCGTCTTCAGGAACTATAACAACACTGTCCTGCTGGGGATTCCCGCTTTTTTTCAAAATGCCAATAATCTCAAACTCAACATCATTTATCTTGATGGTGTTGCCAACTTCAATCTTTTTTTTCTTGAAAACTCCCTTATTTGCAACATTATTTCCGATAAAAGCCTTGAGCCTGTCACCTTTTTTAAGCAACCTTCCGCTTTCTGTTTCGTACCTGTTCACTTCTGTTATCAGTCTTCGCCCCTCATCGTCATCAGGCATCGACGCAGCAAAATAATACTTGACTTCCTTGTTGAATTCAAGCTTTGCAGGCTTTATCAGCCTTGCACCAACTTCCTCAACCCCATTTACCCTTCTTATAACATCAATGTCATGTGTTGTCAGATTCGATGCTGCGCTGCTTCCTGGCGGCCCGGCAAACTGCAAACCGCTTTTTGCCTGCACAATAATCTTGTCAGCGCCAATATTAAGGAACACATTTCCTATGGCTTCTTTCATCCCCTGCCCAAGGGAAATCAGCGCAACAACAGCAGCTATGCCTATGAATATGCCAATCATTGTAAGCCAGCTCCTAAGCTTGCGATGAAATAAATTGCTGATTCCAACCATTATGTAGTCTTTTATCAT
>JACPMS010000010.1 GCA_016185875.1 Candidatus Woesearchaeota archaeon
GGGATTTTCGATTTTGTTTTCTATTGCGTTTATCGCAAGAGTCCTTTCAGGAGCCTTCAAAGGCTTGATGCACAACCCTGTGCCAGATTTGGCTCACGAAGAAAAATTCTCATTAGTTGATTTCGTCAAAAGAATGGACAAGACGAATTACGGGCATTTTGTGATATATATTGTATTGTTTAAGCTTGCTGTCAATCTCGCAGCTCCTTTCTTCGCTGTTTACATGCTGAAGGACTTGGGCTTTAGTTATTTGCAGTTCACATTTATAACTGCTGCCGAGCTTATTGCCAGCTTTGTAACCATGGGCATTTGGGGCAGGTTGATTGATGCAAGAGGCACAAAATTTGTGCTGTATGTTAGCGGCATGCTTACCCCGCTTATTCCTTTGCTCTGGCTCTTCTCCAGAAGCTTTTATTATTTGATGTTTGTCGAATTATTTTCAGGCATAGCCTGGGCTGGCTTTAACCTAAGCTCTTCCAATTTTATATTTGATGCTGTAAGGCCAGAAAATAGAGTAAGATGCATTGCGTATTACAAGTTCTTTGAGGGCATAGCCGTTTTCTTTGGCGCTTTGCTTGGCGGATTTTTGATAAACTTGATTCCTGCATGGATATTCATTTCCAGCATCCCGTTTGTGTTTTTGATTTCTGGGGTTTTAAGATTGCTCATCTCACTGGTGTTATTGCCTACATTAAAAGAGGCGAGGCTGATAGAGCTCGGCATAGGCCATTCCTTTTTCAAGAAATTCCTTACAGTAAGGCCAAGCGAAGGGCTTGTATTTGAAGTCATAGGGAAGTACCACAAGCACGAGGAGGAAAAGCATCATGAAAAACAGCAGTCAAAAATCATGAAGCCAAAAATACCTTCAAAGGAAGACAATGATTTATACAATAAAAAACTTGTCAAGTTCATCGACAAGGGCATTTCACAGAAGAAAGAGCAGCATGAGCTTACTGACATGCACGAGATTGAGCATATAACTGAGGAGATTGAAAAGGGGAAGGGTAAGAAATGAATAAAATTTGTAATGGATTACAGCCTAACATGTTTCATAAAAGCATTAAGTTCTCCGTAACCCAATTTTCTTAAATCAAAACTCACCTCCCTTATTGCACTATACATACCCTTCTCAGATTTTCCACCAATTTTTATGCCTATTATAGGATGACGACCTTCTTTCAAAGCCCTTTCAGAAGAAAAGCGACCATTCCAAGTATTGAGGTAATTAGTCTCTGCCACACCATGCGCTGACTTATAGCGACATACATATTGTTCAATAGAACTACGCAAAAGCATACTTGACTCAACTTCAATTATTTCCCAATCCAAATCAACCGGTTTTTTGAAATATATATGTGCTTCATTTTTAAGCGTACTTCCCGGGATTGGAGTTCGCTGAAGTAAAAACATACCCTGTTCTCCAAGGCTAACTTTTCGGTTACGATAGGAAAATACTAACTTAAACGGTTCATAATCAAGCTCCAAAACAATAAGGTCTCCACAGAAATATCCTACTTGATGCCAAATAAAAGAACTTGCATCATAAATTTTATTTCCAGAAATAGTTCTCACCGCACTTGAACCAGTAGGAACGGGCAATTGTTCAAATAATGTTAAGAACTGCATTCTTTTTTGAGCTAATTCTTCTCGTGAATCTACAGATTCAGCTCTTTCTCCAATAATGAATGGGTTTATAAAGTGACCAATTCCCCTCAAGAACCTTTTATATGGCACAATAAATGCTTTAAGATCTTCTTCTAAACCCATAAATGAAGGGGAAGGTTGTCTTTTTATAAATGTTATTCTGACTGTTATCGTTCCAGTGTAACAAATTTATTGCTGTAAAACCGCAAATTATTTATAATTCCCAATCATAAGTGTTCCTTGGGATTAAAAATGCCACTGACTTCATTATACACATGCTCAAGATGCAAGAGAGAATTTAATTTTGACAATATCAAATACGATGAAAACAATAAGCTGATTTGCATTGAATGCCTAGGCAAGCAGAAAACAATAGAGAAAAAGGAAAAACTAAGCATTGAAAAAGCAGAAGAAGGCGAAGCAATAAAATTCATTTGCGTAAGCTGCCGCTTCAAGTTCTCTGTCAGAAAAGGATCTCCAAAGGCTGTCAAGTGCCCCTACTGCGGCAAGACAAGACTGATGCTTGTCAAGAAATATAAAGACGAGAACGATTTGATTAAGGATTCTGCGGACCCAAGGTTTGATTATTGAGAACAAAAGTTATATATAGCACTTTATTAACATATTACATATGAAATACAGAATAATACTGGAACAGGACGAAGATGGAATCTTTGTGGCGGAATGCCCTTCTTTGCCTGGCTGCATATCCCAAGGAAAGAGCAGGAAAGAGGCTCTGAAAAATATCAAGGATGCTATTGAAGGGTATTTGGAAAGCCTCAAAAAGCATAACGAGCCAGTCCCCCCTTCTATCCAAGAAGAAATGGTAGAAGTAAATGCCTAAGCTTCCAACTATTTCTGGAAAAGATTTGATTAAGGCTTTTACTGGGATTGGTTACAAAATTGACCATCAAACTGGCAGTCATATAATTCTTAGGAATAGCACGCCACCACATAGAAGATTAACAGTTCCTAACCACAAAGAAATTGCAAAAGGAACTTTAAGGGCGATTATAAGGCAAGCTGGACTTTCAAGAGAAGAATTTTTTGAGCTTTTGGGAAAATAAAGACGAGTAAATTCTATGGACCCAAGGTTTGATTATTGAGAATCGTCTGGGTTTGAAGAAGATAGGCGATTTATACTCATTTGTGGTATCACTCTACATAGTGTGTCTGGCCCCATATCTCGTTGAAATCTCTTAAATTCAAATGAACCATCATCTTTAAGAGTGTAATCTGCTATACCGTATTCACCGTCCACAATAACACCCCTAAAATGTCTTATTTTCTTAACTGTACGCCAAGCAGTTTCCTGTCCCATAATGTCATCAGAATAAAGTCCATGTGCCTGCATTGGAACTTGGGAACCTATCTCAACATTCTCCAAATATTTCTTACCCGGTTCAACAGATGAATTTCTAAAAAAAGGTTCTGAAAAAATTAAATCACGAAACATCTCTTTGTGTATCGGTGGTGCATTTGCCAAATCTTCTAGAAAGTTGTAACGTGGAACCGCTGCCCTTCTTAAATCATCTAGAGTTCTATAGGGTGGAAAATCCCCGATTGTTTTGATATCCATATCCTTAATTCATTACAACCTTATATATAAATCTTTCTAATTTTCACTACTTGTTAATAGTATAGTTTTTTGGAATTTAAGCGTATTTTTATTTTCAATATAGAAAAAATTAACTTTTTGCTTAAATATCGAGAGTATACCAGTATACAAAATAGTAATATTTATATACTAGTTCATATATTGACAACACTCCAATTTTAAAAAACTTAATCAAAATAGCTAAAAAAGTCTGAGGTGAAAAGAATGGCAATGGATTTTGTTATTGAAAGCGCACTAAAACAACAGGTTGCGCAAAACGATGATTTGCAGGTAGGCCATGCTAATATTAAGGTTATTGGCTGTGGCGGAGCTGGCAGCAATATGGTGAGCTGGCTTTACAGGAAAGGCATAAGGGGTGCTGAAATTATAGCATGCAATACAGACAAGCAGCATCTTGAAATCACAGAATCTGACAAGCGATTTCTAATTGGGAGAGAGCTTACAAGAGGGCTAGGCTGCGGAGGCTTTCCCGACAAGGGAAGCAAGGCTGCACAGGAAAACATCCAGGAAATAAAGGATGTTCTAAAAGGCTCTGATATGGTTTTTGTCTGCGCTGGCATGGGAGGCGGCACAGGAACAGGCGCTGCTCCGGTAGTCGCGCAAGTGGCAAAGGATTCAGGCGCTATTGTAATTGGAACAGTTACAATGCCATTCAAGATTGAAAGGGCAAGGATTGACAAGGCAGAATTTGGCTTGCAGCAATTAAGACAGACCTCAGACACTGTTATTGTAATTGATAACAATAGGCTGGTAAACATTGCAGGAAACTTGCCAGTTCAGCAGGCTTTTGCAGTTGCCAATGAGCTCGTATCAACTATGATAAGGGGAATTGTAGAGACAATAGCGGTTCCTTCACTAGTTAACCTAGACTATGCTGATGTCAAAGCCATAATGCAGGACGGCGGAGTTGCTGCAATTGGTGTTGGTGTATCTGACACAACAAACAGAGTGGATGAAGCTGTAAAAGGAGCTTTAAGCAACCCATTGCTTGAGATAAGCTACAAAGGAGCAACAGGAGCTTTGATTCATGTTGAAGGAGGCCCTGACATGACTCTAGACGAAGTCAACAGAATCGGTGAGTTGGTAACAGAATCTCTTGACCAGGATGCAAACGTCATCTGGGGAGCAAGAGTCTCAGATAGCATGAAAGGCAAAATCGCTGTTATGACCATCATAACAGGAGTCAACAGCCCATGGATACTTGGCAAAGCAGACAAGAAAACAAGAGTGATTGAAGCCAAAAGATTCAGCGATGAGCTGGGAATAGATTACTTCACGGATTAAATTTTTTTGATTTTATTAATTTTTTCGGTGAGTCCGATGAAAATTTATAAAGGTGTTTGCTCAGTTGCTCATAGAGGTTCAAAAGTTCAATATACCATTGCCGTTAAGCCAAAGGGGTTTATTGATGTTGAATTTGATAAAGACGCCCTTCAATCAATAAATATTGACTTAGGGATCAATGATATAAACCAACTATTACCATTTATTAGAGATCATTTACAAGTAGTTATTGAATAAACAAAGGTGAATACGAATGCCAGTCGACGAAGACAAAATAGTAAAGAAAATGGTGGCTGAAATAGTTGACTCGAATGAAAAGTTTATGAGTCACCCGCAGGATATAGAAAATTTCAAGAGAATCGTGCCGGTGCTTCTTGAAAAAGGAATTGACAATGTCAACCTTTCAATGTTTGATGAAGTCACAAAGTCAAAGCTTCTTAATGCCTTAGGCGAGGAATACATAAGAAGAGGCAGCATGAACGATTCTGTCAAGGCTTTTATTCTTGCAGGCAACAGGCAAAGGCTTGTCGAAGTTGGCGAGCATTACGAGGAAGTCGGCTTGTTTGGCAATGCAATTGACACTTACAGGCTGGCTGACTCAAATGACAAGCTGCTGATTATCGGAAAGAAATGCCTTGAGAACGGGCATTTTGCCGATGCAATAAAATCTTTCAGGCTCTGCAATGATGTTGAAAGCCTGACTAAGGTTGGAGAAGCACAAGCTTGTGGAAATAGGAGACAAATGCCTCAAGGAAAGGCAGATTGGATACGCTGCAAAAGCATATGAATTGGCCCACGACAAGGACAAGCTGAGCGCTTTGGGAGATGTCTGCTTAAGGGAAGGATTGCTTGCAACTGCATTAAAGTCGTACCAGCAGGCTGGCAATGACATGATGGTGCAGTTCATAAGGGAAAACTTCGGCAACAAGCTTTCAAGCTACTAAATTTTAGTCAATTTAAATTTTGATTAGATAAAAGAATAAAAAGCAAAATGGCAAAAACCTTAAACAATGACGTTTTTGACAGCATCCACCACTCCATTGACACGTTGCACAGCCTTCAGAACTGCCGCGACGTTTTTGTAATGGACAGGGAGGATGTTGACAAGAGATTTTTTGAGGAAATCAGCAAATGCGAGGCATTAATAAAGCAGTTTGAAAGCATTTTTCTGGAAAATGTCATGGAAGACTCAAGGGCAATTTCCAATGCAGCAGTCATCAACACAGACAATTCCAGCAGGGCTGAAGAGTTAATAGAAAGGATAAACAATCTTATCGGAGACTTCAACAGGATGGAAACAGAGCATATAGCAAGGTCTGAAACTTTAAGAGGCATTGCAAACCAATTCAGGAGCCAGCTTGCAGCCATAAGAAAGAATATGGAAGCCAGAATAATGCTGCAGCAAAAACACAAAAAAGCGCTAGATTCAGCTGTTATAGGGCTAAAAAATGCAAATTAAAGTTTTATATAATTCAAATGAAGCCAGAATAAATTTAAAGAGGCAATAAAAATGGAACAGCAGCTTGATGCTTTCAC